>CAYUIN010000122.1:0-6788 GCA_964444695.1 uncultured Desulfocurvus sp. | reverse complement strand
GTTGCCAGCCGATGGCGGGCAGCCGCCGCCAGTGGCGGGCCAGGCGTTCGGCCAGGGCGCTCACTGCGGATCCTCCGTCGCTTTGCCCGGCGCGGCGGGCGGCAGCAGGCCCCGCGCGACGAGATCGTCCAGGATGGCCCCGGCCAGGAGCCGGGTCCCGGCGTGGTTGTAGTGCCGGGCGTCCAGGTAGACGTCGCCTCCGGCCCACCGGGCGAAGGCGTCGCTGAGGTCCGTGCAGAACGGCATGGAGGCGGCCAGCGCGCTCGCGCCTTCGTAAAAAGCATGCATCTGCGGCACGTAGTGGGGCTTGTGCCCGGCCAGACGCTCGGCCTCGCGTGCCGAGGGCGAGTACCCGCCCACGCCCAGGGTGGGCTGCAGGTACACGACGTAGCGCATGCCGAAGGCCTCCGCCAGGGCCCGGGCGGCCAGACAGTTGTCGTGCCAGACGGTCTCCGGGCTTCTGTCGTCTTCCGGTCCGTAGCTGACGCCCGTGACGGAGCGCCGGGCCGGAGCGAACAGGGTCCCGGCCAGGGAGACGGCGTTGGGCATGAGCCACGGCGGCGCAGGGGCCAGCGCGTGTTCCAGGACGAGACCCGAGTATTTGTGCTGCAGGGGATGGCCGGGCATGCGGTGCAGGTTCCCGATGTCGTTGATGCCGTTGACGGCGATCACCAGGTCGGGCCCAAGGTGCACCACGTCACGCAGCAGTTTGAGCAGTTCCTGGCTGGAGGTGTACCCAGCCACGCCGCCGTTGTAGATTTCGGCGTCCTGGCCGCGCTTGCGCAGCAGCAGTTGCAGTTCGCGCGGCCAGTTGTATGGGTCGTGCGGGTCGGCGTCGTCCGCATTCAGGTACAGGGGCGTCAGAGGGTCCGTGGTGGACCCGCCCAGCGCCACGATGCGCGGCGCGCCGGGGATCCGGGCCGGATAGCGCACGAACCCCGCAGGTCCCTTGCGCAGCAGCGGGTTGCTTGCCGGGTCGTGGGCGAATCCGAGCAGGGGGTCCAGGTACGAGACCACCAGCGTCCGGCCCCAGTTCTGCTGGAAGGCGGGGGTGGAGTCCCCGGTTCCGTTGTTGAGCAGCAGGGGATATGTGGACAGGCCGCGCCGGGCGAGCATCTCCCGCGCGGTGTATTCTCCGCCGACGAGCAGCAGGGCGGCGAGGAGGATCCCCAATCCCGCGGCGAGCAGGTTCTTCACGGTGCGTCTCCGGGCTGCCGCGCGCGGCGCGTGGGAGGTGCTAGTCTCCTTTCCATTGCAGCGTCC
Source organism: uncultured Desulfocurvus sp. (assembly GCA_964444695.1). Lineage (GTDB taxonomy): Bacteria > Desulfobacterota > Desulfovibrionia > Desulfovibrionales > Desulfovibrionaceae > Desulfocurvus. The sequence continues at coordinate 5,525 of CAYUIN010000122.1, read as the reverse complement.
CGTTGACGTACTTGCTGAGCGCGCCGTCGTTGAAGACGTCGAGGATGCGCGCCTTGCCCTTGAGGCGCGCGATGGCTTCCTCCATGCGCGCCTCGACCAGGGCGTCCGGCAGGATGTCCTTGTAGGTCGAAGACTTGGACTGGTTCAGGCAACTGTAGCGGAAGAGCAGGATGCCGTCTGTCTTGACCTCGTCGAAAAAGGTCAGGGACCGCTCGAAGTCCTCGTCGGTTTCGCCCGGGAAGCCGATGATCAGGTGCGTGTTGAATTTGATGTCTGGCGCCGCGGCGATGATCTTGCCCATGGCGGCGGTGAAGGCCGCGGTGTCGTAGCCTCGCCGCATGCGTTTGAGCACCCGGTCGCTGCCCGACTGGATGGGTGAACCGAGCTGGCTGACCTTGCCCGTGGCCACGATGCGCGCGAGGTCGTCCGCATAGCGGATGACCCATCTGGGGTTGACGTCCAGCAGGAGCCATTTGCAGCGGGAGCCCTGGTCGGCCTCCAGCAGGGCGTCCAGCAGCTCCGGGAAGCTGGAGCCGATGTCCATACCCCACGCGCCGGGGTCGTCCGCGTGGATGAACACCACGTCGGGGTCGTCCTGCAGCATCCGTGCGTAGTCCGACAGGCAATCGGCCAGGGGCTTGCTGCGCAGCCTGCCCACGGAGTGGACATGCACGCAGTAGGTGCAGGCGCCCAGGCAGCCGTAGCCGATGCGCAGCATGGGCTTTTTGCGGTTGGTGATTTCGAAGGGCGTTTTGGTCCGGCACTCCCGGAGCCTGCCGTCCGCCGCGCTGGCCCAGAAATGATACGCGTCCGGTATATCCTTGAAGGGGATGGTGAATTCCGGGAACAGGGCGTCGATGCCCTCGATGTTCTTGGTGGCCAGGTGGGCGCCGTCGTGGACCTGGCCGTAGCGGTTCGGGGCCATGTCCGGCAGGCAGCCGAAGACGATGGTTTCCTTGCCCAGCGCCTTGATGCGCCGCACGCAGTCGCAGGCCGAGGTGACGAAGGAGTCGATGAACGCGCAGGTGGCGACGACGACGACGTCCGCCTCCTCAGGATCGGCGACGACCTCGCCGCCGTTGGTCGCGATGTAGTCGGCGATCCTGCGGCAGTCCAGGCTGCGCTTTTGGCACACGCCGTTGCCGGTGATGTGGTACTTCTTTGCCATGTGCGGCCGGTCCCTGGTCAGGAGGTTGAGGTGTATGCGGACGTCTTCCCGTCGGGCGTCGTGATTTCGTACTCGTAGTCGAAGGTGACCTTGCCCCAGGTCATGTCCTGCCTGCGGACCACGATGAACTGGCCGACCACGTCCCGGTACAGGTGCCCGGGGCCCTCATGGACCGGGAGCACCACGGTGTATTTGCCCGGGGCGAGGTTCATGTCGCGGATGGTCAGCCTGCCGCGCACCGTGCCGGGGTCGCAGGTCTCGATCTCGTGTCCGTTGAGGGACGAGACCCCGGTCATCATCACGCCTTCCTCGTCGTACACGACCACGGAGATGTTCAGGTCCCGGGCCTGCTTGTCGAGCTGAAATTCGTAGCGGATTTCCAGGGGGTCGTTGATCTTGACGATGTTGGTCTCCCGGTCCCGGGAGAGCATGACGACGCGCACGTCCCGCACGTGCTCGGGGTTCTCCAGGATGTTGCCGAACAGTGAGGGGCCGTTGTCTGCGGCCTGGACCGCGTCTCCTGCGGCAGTGGGGGTCGAGAGCTTATCCATAAACAGCATGTAGTCCTGCACCACGCTCTTGGCGTCGCCGTAGGAACGCATGGACCCTTTTTCCAGCCAGATGGCCTTGGTGCAGAATTGCAGGATCTGGGTCTGGTTGTGGGAGACGAGGATGATGCCCACTCCGCTCTTGCGCAGCTGCTGCATGTGCTCCAGGCACTTGTTGCGGAACGAGTAGTCGCCCACGGAGAGGATTTCGTCTACCAGCATCAGCCTGGGGCGCAGGTGGATGGCCACGGAGAAGCCCAGACGGGCATACATGCCCGAGCTGTAGGTGGCAACCGGGCTGTCGATGAAGTCTCCCAGCTCGGAGAAGTCGATGACCTTTTCGACGATGGCGTCGGTTTCGCGCTTCTTGAGCCCCAACAGGGCCGCCGAGCTGTAGATGTTGTCGCGCCCGGTGAGGTTGGGGTGGAAGCCCGCGCCCAGGTTGATCAGGGCCTGGGTGTCCGGGGTGATGGAGACGGTGCCCTCGTCCAGGGGGATCAGGCCGTTGAGCATCTTGAGCAGCGTGCTCTTGCCGCTGCCGTTGCGCCCCACAAGGGCCATGGACTCGCCGGGGAACATGGTGAAGGAGATGTCGCGCACGGCCCAGAATTCGCCCTCGCGCAGCTTTGCGGCGCGGCTGGCCCCCACGAGTTCGCGTCCGAAGTCGGCCAGGGAGTGCCGCTTGTTGGACTGCGGGCGCATGGAGTACTTCTTGGAGACCCTGTCGACGACGAGAAGTGGTTTCATTGCTACAGCTTGTCCGAAACCATGCGGAAGGCCACATGGAAGAGGTACCAGGCCACGAGGAACAGCGCCAGGTGCCCGATGGTGAATGCCGCGAAGACTTTGGCCGAGGGCAGGGTGCCGATGGTCAGGGTCGTGCGCAGGCCGTCGATCATGACCAGCGCCGGGTTGCAGGTGTGCAGCAGGGCGAAGCTCCCGGATTTGCTGATGGGGAAGATCGTCCCGCTGACGAACATCAGCGGCCGCAGGATGATGTTCACCAGCTTGCCCACGTCGTTGTAGATGACGTTGAACGGCGCCAGCAGGAAGCCGATGGACAGGCCCGTGACCATCAGCGCGGGCAGCATGAGCAGGAACAGCGCCATGCCCCGGGGCGAATAGAAGTCGTAGGCCAGGCAGAAGCCGAACATGACCACCACGCCGAAGAAGGCGTTGAACACGATGCGGTACGCCGTGGAGAAGATCAGCGATTCCGGGGCCACGTTCATGTTCTTCAGGATCGGCTTGGCGCGCTGCATCGCGGCCAGGGGCAGCTTGATGGACTCGTTGAAGATTTGCCACAGGAGCATGCCCACGGCCACGTACAGCGTGTAGGGCATCACCATGTCCTGGATGACCAGGGTCTGGGAGCGCTTGAGGTAGACGAAGACCATGACGAAGGCCAGGGGCTCCACGAAATCCCAGAGCATGCCGCCCAGGGTCCGGCTGTAGTCCGCCCGGATGTCCTTGGCGAACAGGCGATAGCCCACGTAGTTCTTCAGGCGCAGGCCGCCGAACATGGACCGTAGGGTCATGGCGACGCTGCGGGAGCTGCTTTTCGCTCGGTAGGTTCGCATCAATCGGATTTCCAATCGGTATTGAACGCCAGCAGGATGAGGGAATGCCCGCCCGCCTCGTGGGAGAACGGACGACGCCGTGAACGGTAGCCGTAGCTCCAGGATTTGTCCACCTGGACCACGAACCCGGCGCTTTCGAGTATGCCGATGGTTTCCGAAAGCTTGCCCGGGGCCTGTCCGGGCAGGTGGTGGTATTCGCAGAACAGGCGGCGCACCGCGCCGAGCTTGTCCGCGCAGTCGGCCAGGACCTCCGTCTCCGCGCCCTCGATGTCCAGCTTCAGGAATTCCACCGGCTCGTCCAGGTACGGCCCGAGGCGCCGGGCTTCGACCTCGAAGCTTTCGTCCCCGCCGTCGCCCAGGGCGGCGGACATGCTGTTCCCGGCGGGCACGCCGAAGCGCAACCGCCCGTCCCGCCCGGCCAGGGCGTAGGGCAGCAGTGTGACGTCGTCCATGTGCGCGGCGCGCAGGTTCTCCTCGCACAGGGTGAACATCCCGGGGTTGGGCTCGAAGGCCGTGATCCGCGCGCCGGGGTAGAGCTTCTTGAAATAATACAGCGCCAGGCCGCAATGCGAGCCGCAGTCCAGAATCCTTGGTGCCGGGGCCGAGGTCTGGAAATGGTATTCCTCGCGGATCAGGATCTCGTTGATCAGGACCCAGATGGTCTGCTGGTCCGGGAAGCGCCAGAGTCCGGCGTCCAGGCGCAGGGCGTTGTCCGGCGCGATGAGCGGGATCAGGCGTTCGCGCAGGCCGCGCGCGCTGTCCGAGCCGCCCGGGTCGGCCAGGGCCTCGGGCGAGGGGATGGCCGCCGGGTCCATGAACGGGCGCAGGCCGTCGAGCAGGGCCGGGATCTCGTCCCTGTAGCGCACGAACCGGTCCGTGAAGAGCCTGTCCATGGCGGCTGCGCTGACCGTGGGCCTGTCTTCGCTCAGTTCGACGATCTCGGAGAGCAGGTTCTCCCCGCCCTTTTTCATGAACACCGGGTTGCGCGCCAGGGCCTGTTTTCGTTCGGGCGTGCCCAGCAGGTCCAGCATGGCCGTTTCGCTGCCCAGAACGGACTGCCAGAGGGCGTCGTCCTGGAGCAGGACGGGCAGGGCCTCGCGGTGGCCGAGCAGGGAGCGCAGCAGGCCGGGGTTCTTGCGGGCCAGCTCGCGGGCGGGCTCGTGTTCCATCAGGGCCTGCATCAGTCGCTCGCTGACCGCGATCTTCTTCAGGGCGCGCGGGTCGCCCAGCAGGCGGCCCAGCATGGCCTCGCGCCCGGGCTCGAAGAGCATGTCCATTACCCGGTCGCTGGCCAGCACGGCGTCCAGCAGGGCCTCGTGCTTCAGGGCGTAGGCCATGGCGCGTGCGCTGCCCATGACCTGCTCCAGCAGCCTGTCGCTGGTGACGACCCGTTCCAGGGCGCGCGGGTCGCCCAGCAGGCGGCCCAGCATGGCCTCGCGCCCGGGCTGGAAGAGCATGTCCATCACCCGGTCGCTGGCCAGCACGGCGTCCAGCAGGGCTTCGTGCTTCAGGGCGTAGGCCATGGCGCGTGCGCTGCCCATGACCTGCTCCAGCAGCCTGTCGCTGGTGACGACCCGTTCCAGGGCGCGCGGGTCGCCCAGCAGGCGGCCCAGCATGGCCTCGCGCCCGGGCTGGAAGAGCATGTCCATCACCCGGTCGCTGGCCAGCACGGCGTCCAGCAGGGCTTCGTGCTTCAGGGCGTAGGCCATGGCGCGTTCGCTGCCCATGACCTGCTCCAGCAGCCTGTCGCTGGCGACGATCCGTTCCAGGGCGCGCGGATCGCCCAGCAGGCGGCCGAGCATGGCCTCGCGTCCGGGCTCGAAGAGCATGCCCAGAATCCGGCGGCTGGCCAGCGCGGCGTCCAGCAGGGCTTCGTTCTTCAGGGCGAAGCCCAGGGCGCGTTCGTTGCTTATGATCAGTCCCAGCAGCCTGTCGCTGGCGACGATGCGCTGCACGGCCCTCGGGTCGCCCAGCAGGCGGCCCAGCGCGGCCTCGCGCCCGGGCTCGAAGAGCATGCCCATCACCCGGTCGCTGGCCAGCACGGCGTCCAGCAGGGCTTCGTTCTTCAGGGCGCAGGCCATGGCGCGCGCGCTGCCCATGACCTGTTCCAGCAGCCTGTCGCTGGCGACGATCCGTTCCAGGGCGCGCGGATCGCCCAGCAGGCGGCCGAGCATGGCCTCGCGTCCGGGCTCGAAGAGCATGCCCAGAATCCGGCGGCTGGCCAGCGCG
>CAYUIN010000121.1:0-6803 GCA_964444695.1 uncultured Desulfocurvus sp. | reverse complement strand
CGTGAGGCGAAAACCGAAACCCTTACTTCACGTTCTGGAACCAGCTCGTGGACTTGATCCACTTGTCGTAGATCCGGTCGTAGCGGCCGTCGGCCTTGATCTGGGCCATGAAGTTGTTCAGGAAGTTCAGGAAGTCGGGGTCGCCCTTCTTGATGCCCATGGCCAGGGGCTCGTAGGTGAAGGGCTGGTCGAGCAGCACGACGCTCTGGCTGTTCTGCTGGGCCATGAAGACCACGCAGAACGGCAGGTCGTAGATGAAGGCGTCGGACTGGCCGTTGACCACGTCAAGGGCGCCGTCGGCCTCCTTGTCGAAAGATTTGTACTTGGCCTTGGGGATCATGCGCTTGGTCGCCATCTCGCCGGTGGTGCCGATGCGCGAGGCCACGGTGTACTTGGGATCGTTGAGGTCCTTGTAGGACTTGACCTCGCCCGCCAGCTTCTTGTTCAGGATCACGGCCTGGCCCACGACGATGTAGGGCGAGGCGAAGTTGATCTGCAGGTTGCGCTCCTGGGTGAGCGTCATGCCGGACAAGATGACGTCGAACTTGTCGGCCAACAGGGCGGGGATGATGCCGTCGTAGTCGGTGTTGACGATGGTCAGCTTGACGCCCATGGCCTTGGCCAGCTCCTTGGCCAGGTCCACGTCGAAGCCGATGATCTCGCCCTTCTTGTCCACCATCTCGAAGGGCTGGTAGCCCGCGTCGAGGCCGATCAGCAGCTCGCCGCGCTTGAGGATGGTTTCCAGGGTGGATTTGGAGGCCAGTTCGAAGTCGGCGGCGAACGCCTGGGACGCCAGCACCGCGATGAAGAACGCGGCCAGCATCAGTTTCTTGAAGCACTGCATGAATCGTCACTCCTGTCGTATGTGTTCTCTCGCCCGCCCCGCGCGGAGCCGCTCCGGGCGCGGCGGGCGCTCCTCGCTCAGTATTTGCCCTCGGTCAGGATCTCCTTGATGACCATCTGCTTCCTGCACACGGGACAGAGCGGAATCTTCTCCTCGGGCAGGTAGACGATCTTGGAAATCTTGTGCACCGGGCAGTGCACCTCAACGGCTTCGCGCTTGTAGCGATCCTTGAACGGGCTCATGGCTCCTCCGCTTGCCGCGCGCCGGGCCCCGTGCGGGCCGCGCGCCGGAAAAAACGCTAGGCGGCGAAACGCAGGGACAGGCAGGTCAGCCCGCCGTCCATCTTGCGCGTCTCGCTCATGTCCAGTTCCACCACGGGCAGGCCCAGGCCGTCCAGCAGGGAACGCACTCCGGGAAAACCAGCCGGGGTCAGCAGCGTGCCGTTCACGTACAGGGTGTTGGCCGCGTACTCCTCGTCCCCGGGGGTCACCAGCAGTTCGTAGCCCGCCAGCTGCGGCAGGTCCTTGAAGCCGGGGGTGACCAGCAGCGTGCGCCCGCCCAGGTGGTTCACGCCGGACTTGAAATGCAGCCCCGCGCCCACGGGCACGGCGTCCATGGTGTAGCCCCGGGCGGCGACGATCTCGCCGAACTGGCGCGCGCCCTCCTCGTTGGTGCGCTCGGACAGGCCCACGAAGAAATGCCGGTCCACCAGCAGCACGTCGCCGCCGTCCAGGGTGCCGGGGCCCTGGATGCGGGCCGTGGGCTTGTAGCGCGCCAGGGCGCGGGCCACGCTGGCCTGCTCCCCGTTGCGCGCCGGGGCGCCGGGGTTGGTGATCACCGCCACCTCGGGCACGACCACCGCCGTGTCCTCCACGAAATGGGCGTCGGGGAAGGCGTCTTCGGGCGGCAGGGTGATGACCGTCAGGTCCAGGGTGCGCAGGGCGTCCACGTAGGCGTCGTGCTGGCGCAGCATGAGATCGTAGTCGGCGGCGCCGAGGTGCCCGGACGTGGTCAGGCCCTCGGCGAAATTTTCGCAGGGAATGCGGACGATTGCGTGTGTGAACATGATGCCCTCCGGGCAGGGGTGCTTTTGCGGAAGGCAGGGTTGTAGCCGGGCGCCGGGCCCGTGTAAAGCCCCGCGCGCCTCAGCGGCCCTCGACCCGCTTCCACAGCGCCCGGGCCACCAGCTTGTGGAAGGCCAGGGCGGCCTGGGGGTCGGCCTGTTCCATGCGCTCCAGCCCCTCGCGCGGGAGCAGCGCCAGCAGGCAGCGGCCCTCTGCCCGGGCCGTGCCCGGCGAGAGCGACGGGCGAATGGCCGCCAGCGGCGCGCCCACCGTGCCCGGGCCCAGGGAGCGGATGCGGCTGGCGGGCCCGGGGCCGTGGCGCATGGTCACGCCCAGCGAGCCCAGCAGCACCAGGTACGACCCGCCCGGGTCCTCGCCCTGCTCGTAGACCGTCTCGCCGTCCTGGAATTCCAGGTGCCGGACGTACGGGCCCATGCGCTCCACCAGGGCCTCGAAGCGCTCCATGGCCTCCAGGTGGGCGTCCAGGTCGTCGGCGGCCATGCTGAACAGCGCGTCGCGCCGCTCCTCGCCGCGCTCGAGGGCGGCGTGCTCGTCGGCCAGCAGCCTGTCCTCGGCCCACTGCAGGGCCGCGTCCAGCCCAGGGAAGCGGCGCACGGCGGCCATGGCCTCGGGCGAGGAGTTGCGCTCCAGCAGGCCGTACAGCGCGTCCGGCGCGGCGGCCAGGGCCAGGACCATGTCCTTGGCCGCGAACTGCTGGGCCAGGCGCTGGAAGGCGTTCACGGCGGAGATGTCGAAGCCCTCGACGTCCGCCAGGTCCAGGATCAGGACGCGAGGCGGGGCCTCGGCGCGCAGCAGCCGCCCGATGCGCCCGGCCAGGGAGTTGGCCGAGCCGAAGAACACGTAGCCGCGCAGCCTAAGCACGCGCAGGGCCTCGCCCCGGGAGCGCAGCAGGGCGCGGTCCGTCACCGGGCGGTGCCGGGAGCTGGCGGCCTCGGCCCCGGTCAGCTCCTGCTCCACCACCGGCACCCGCGACAGGCGCAGCACGAAGATGCCCACCGCCAGCAACAGCCCCAGGCCCACGCCCTGCAGGAATCCGGCCTTGGCGATGGTCGCCATGATGACCAGCACGATGGCGTAGTCCACGGGGGTCAGCCGCCGCCAGGAGCCGAAGACCCAGTCGTCCAGGAAGAACAGCCCCAACAAAAGCACCAGCCCGCCCAGCAGGCATTTGGGGAAATAGGTCAGCGCCTCGGCGCCCAGGAACAGCACCGCCGCGCAGACCAGGGCCGAGAACAGCGGGATGAGCCGGGTGTTGGTTCCCGTACGCGGCCCGAGCAGGGACAGGGACAGCGTGCTGAAGCCCGCGAAGGCGCCGCCCAGCCCGCCCAGGAGGTTGCCCGCCGCGCCCGCCATCAGTTCGCGGTCCATGTCGACGTCCTGCCGGGCGCCGAGCTCCACGCCGCCCGCGTTGAGCAGCAGGCCCACCAGGGACAGCAGGGCGATGGTCAGCACGTCCGGCACGCGGGCCAGCACGGCGTCCCAGCGCACGAAGGCCAGGTCCGCCGGGTACATGGCGGGCCACAGGCCCTGGGCGGGCAGGTCGCCCAGCAGCCAGCCCGCCTCGCGGGCCGCCTGCGGGTCCAGGCCGAAGACGAAGAGCCCGATATGCACGGCGGCCATGGCCAGGCCGAAGCTCACGGGCAGGATCATGAAGTGCGGGCGCAGCTTCATCAGCGCAAAGACGACCAGGGCGTAGGCCACGCCGGGCAGCCAGAAGCGGGCCAGGGGCCAGGAGGCGTAGGCCCCGAGGGTTTCCAGGGACAGGCCCTGGCCGGTCATCACGCCCAGGCCGCTTATGGAGAGCATGATGCCCGAGCCGGCCAGGAAGCCGCCGACCACGGGAAACGGCAGGAAGCGCACGAGGTTGGAGAGCCGGAAGCGGCCCACCAGCAGGAAGGCCAGGGCCGTGACCAGGGCCGAGAGGACCATGACCACGGCCACGGTGGCGAACTGCGTCTCGGGCGCGGCCCCGGCCAGGGCGGCGGCCACGGCAACCCCGGACCCGGCCAGCACGGCCACGGGCGAGTCCTGCGGCAGGCTGATCATGCTGGGGAACGAGCTCATGAGGCAGGTGCACAGGGACATGGCCATGGCCCCGAAGATGGTCATGCCTGCGGCGCGGGTGGCCAGCGGGGCCAGGGGCCCGGAGTAGACGATGCTGGCGAAGGAGACCTCCACTACCACCAGCAGCACGCCGATGATCAGGCCCTGGCTGAGGGCGGGCAGGACCTTGGGCGACGCGAGGTCGCGGACGATGTCTCTCACACTGTGCATCGGTACTCCGTCTGGGGGCTGAAACGGCCAGGACGGCGCGCCGCCGTCCGCCCCCGAGAATGCCTGATTTCGGGGGCTTGCGCAATGGCCTGGGCGCCCCGGAGGCGCCCCGGGGGCCCCTTTGGCGCCTTGCGTCCCGGGCCCGGTCCGGGTAGGGATCAGGGCATGCTGACCATCCGTTGTTCCGTGTGCCGGACCAAGCTCTGGAAGTACAACAAGCGCGGCAAGGGCGAGGTGTTGCGCTGCCACAAGGCGCGCATCGAGCGCTGGCTGGACGGCGTGGACGCGGGCAGCGAGGTCCGCTGCCCGTGCGGCAACCGCGTGGGCATCGACAAGGGCAGCTATTGGAAGATGATCAAGAAGGCCTTCACCGCCTCCGGCGACAAGGTCACCAAGCTCTAGCGGGCGGGCGCGGCGCGGGGCTCCCCGCGCGCTGGTCCCAGGTGACACCGCGCCGCGTCGTGGTGTATCCTGTGAGCATGAAGAAACCCACACGCATCGAGACCCCGCAACAGATCATGGACATCGCGGCGGGCTTCCAGCAAAGCCGCGTACTGCTCACGGCCCACGACCTGGGCGTGTTCACCATCATCGGCGACATGGCGCTCACGGCCCAGGAGGTCGCGGCCCTGGCCGGGACGGACGAGCGGGCCACGGACCGGCTGCTGGCGGCCCTGGCGGGCATGGGCCTGCTGGACAAGGGCCGGGAGACCTATCGCAACACCCCGGCCTCGCGCAGGCACCTGGCGGCGGACGGCGAGGCGCCCCTGGGCGCGCTGGGCCACCTGTCGCGGATGTACGAGAACTGGGGCAGCATGACGCAGGCCGTGCGCGCCGGGACCAGCGTCATCGACCTGGATTTCGCGCCCGGCAGCCTGGAGGCCTTCATCCAGGCCATGCACTCCCGGGCCGTGCAGGAGGCGCGGATCCTGGTGCCGCACCTGCCCCTTTCCGGCGCGCGGCGCGTGCTGGACGCGGGCGGCGGCTCCGGGGCCATCGCCATGGCCGTGGCCGAGGCGGCCGAGGAAGTCGAGGTGACGATCCTGGACCGCCCCAAGGTGGTGGACCTGGCCAAGCAGTACACGCACGACTCCCCGGGGCGCGCGCGCATCCGCTTCAAGCCCGGGGACATGCTGGAAGACGATTTCGGCCCCGGCTGGGACGGGGTCCTGCTGATGCAGATCCTGCACATGTTCGGCCCGGAGGCCAACCGGCGGCTCGTGGCCAAGGCGGCGGCGGCCCTCGCCCCCGGGGGTTTCCTGGCCATCCAGGACTTCCTGCTGGACGACGACCGCACCACCCCGCCCTTCGCCAGCCGCTTCGCCCTGAACATGCTGGTCAGCACCCGCGACGGCGACGCCTACACGGAAGCGGAGGTCCGCGAATGGATGCGCGATGCGGGCCTGACGGACATCGTCCGCCACGAGACGGACGACCGGCACGCGCTGCTGGTGGGCGTAAGGCCCGGCGGCGGGGCGTGATGCGGGGCGCAGTGGTGCGGCTCGAAAAGGCGGCGCGCGCGGCGATGCGGCGTGCAGAGATGGACCGGGGCCGGATGCACGTCCTTGGCGCGGCGCTGGCCCTGTGCCTGGCCGCCCTGCTGGCCCTCCCGGCCCCAGGCCGGGCGAACCCGCCGCAAGCCTTGCAGCGCCTTGCGGCGGCCTATCCCGGCTGGTTCACGGTGAACGAGGCGGGCCTGACCTGGGCGGACGGCGAGAGCATGGCCTACGACGACGGGCTGGGCGAGAAGGATTTCGAGGCCATGATGGCCGCGCCGGACCTGGAGGAGCAGTTGCGCCAGCCCTATCCGGCGGGCGCGAGCTACGCCCTGCCCGCCCCCGGACAGGACCCGGGCCGCGCGCGCAACATGGCGTTCTTCAAGAAGATGTACGGCGCGACGGAAGCGGAGGTGCGGTCCCACCTGCGGACCATCCGCTGGCTGCCGCACAGTGCGGACGTCCCCCTGGAGGTGACGACGGTCAACGGCGTGGCCGAGCGCCTGGAAGCCGTCTCAGCCGCCATCGAGGCCCTGCCCCCGGCCTTGCAAGCCTGCGCCCAGCACCCGGCGGGCACCTTCTGCTGGCGCCCCATAGCCGCCACGACCCGCCTGAGCCCCCACAGCTTCGGCATCGCCATGGACCTGGACGTGGCCTGGTCCCACTACTGGCTCTGGGACCTGCGCGGCGAGCAGCACGCCATGCGCTACACAAACCGCATCCCCCTGGAAATAGTACAAATCTTCGAACGCCACGGCTTCATCTGGGGCGGCAAATGGCATCATTACGACACGATGCACTTCGAGTACCGCCCGGAGCTGCTCCCCGAAGTCCCGCCCCAGGCGTTTTCGGCCATGAACTGAACACCCCCAGCTCCAGGCCCAACCTTCCTCCTTGGCTTTTCCCCGCCCCGCGCCACCTCGCCCACGTCTCAGGGAACAGAGTCGCAGGCCGGAGCGGTTCCGGCGTAGGGCACGGTCCACCCCCACCACTCCTTCGCGCCGCCGCGCCCGTATTCCCGCCCGACGAGCGTCGGTCCGGGGGACTGGTTTGCGAGGCCTTGATGAGGAGCGTAAAGTCCGCAGGACTTTGCGGGCCTCTTCA
>CAYUIN010000120.1:1702-6846 GCA_964444695.1 uncultured Desulfocurvus sp. | reverse complement strand
CAGGCCCTGGCCGCGCGCGGGACCCCGCTCTACGACACCGGCACCTGCGGCGCGCTGCGCGCCGTGTGGGACGGGCCGGACGCGCCGGCGCGCCTGGAATCGGCGCTGGGCTGCGCCGGGCTGCCCGTCATTCCGTGAAGTCCACGGTGGCGAAGGCCCGGCGGACCTTGGCCTCGGGCCAGGTCTTGGGCGGCAGCGGCGAGGCGCCCGTGGGCACGGTCACGCCCTGGCCCGGGCGGTCCAGGATCGTGGTGCCCTGCGCGTTTTCCACCACCACCTTGTGCTCGCCGCTGACCAGCAGCACGTCCAGGGCGTCGGCCGAGAGGTAGCCGCCCCAGAAGTCCGTGCCCCGGATGCCGATGGTCGCCAGGGCGGTGTTCACCTGGTACATCGGGTTCTCGACCTTGGTCAGGGCGCCCGTCACCGAGCGGAACGCGCCGCGCGTGAGGTTCAGCAGGGCCGCTCCCGTGCCCGCCTCGGGCATCCAGAGGTAGCCTTCGATGGTCAGCTGCGTGCCCCCGCCCAGGGTCAGCAGGGAGCCGTCGGCCATGGTCAGTTCCAGGCGGGCTCCCGGCGCGGTGCTCAGGGCGTCGCCGGAGAACACGGGGTCGCCCTGGGCCAGGGCGGCGGGCCCGGCGCCGCGCTGCACGGCGGCCTGGCCCTGGATGCGGGTCACGCTCCCGGCCTGGGGCTGCCCGGCCAGGGCCGGGGCGATGAGCGAAAAGGCGATGCATACGGCGGCCAGGGCCGCCAGGATGGTCTTGGTGCGCATTGGCTGTTCGTCCTCCATGAGGGATTTCGAGCCATCATAGCACGCCGGGGCGGCGGAGAACAGCGGGCGCGGCAAAAAAGGGGCCGGACTCGTCGAGCCCGGCCCCTGGAAACGGCGGATGCGGCGTGCGGCGCGCCTAGAAGTCGAAGCCCACCAGGGCCCGGACGTCGGCCATGGTCTGCCGGGCCTGTTCGCGGGCCTTGCGGTTGCCCTCGCGCAGCACGTCCCAGAGCAGGTCCGGGTTCTTGTCGTACACCGCGCGGCGCTCGTGGATGGGCGTCAGGAAGCGCTCCATGGACTCCATGAGCAGGCGCTTGCAGTCCACGCAGCCCCAGGAGGCGTCGCGGCAGCCCTTCTCGATCTCGGGCAGGCGGGCGGCGTCGGTCATGATCTTGTGGTACGGGAAGAGGTTGCACACGGCCGGGTCGCCGGGGTCGGACTTGCGCATGCGGTTGGTGTCCGTGAGCATGCTCATGACCTTCTTGCGCACGGAGTCCAGGTCCTCGCCCAGGGCGATGGAGTTGCCGTAGCTCTTGGACATCTTGCGGCCGTCCAGGCCCGGGAGCTTGGACTCCTGGGTGAGCATGGCCAGCGGCTCGGGGAAGTAGGGGGTGCCGTCCTCGCCGCCGCAGTTGAGGTAGTTGAAGCGCCGGGCGATCTCGCGGCACAGCTCCAGGTGCGGCAGCTGGTCCTCGCCCACGGGCACGTGCGAGGGGCGGAACATGATGATGTCCGTGGTCATCAGCACCGGGTAGCCGAGGAAGCCGTAGGTGTTCAGGTCCTTGGCGGCCAGCTGCTCCTTCTGGTCCTTGTAGGTCGGGCAGCGCTCCAGCCAGCCCAGGGGCGTGAGCATGGACAGAAGCAGGTGCAGCTCGGCGATCTCCTTGATCTGCGACTGCTGGTAGATGACGCATTTTTCCGGGTCCAGCCCGGCGGCCAGCCAGTCCTTGGCCAGCTCGGGCACGAACTGCTTGATGCGCCGGGGGTCGGCGTATTCGCTGGTCATGGCGTGCCAGTCCGCCACGAAGAAGAAGCAGTCGTACTCCTCCTGGAGCCGGACCCAGTTGACGAGCACGCCGAAGTGGTGGCCCAGGTGCAGCGGCCCCGTGGGGCGCATGCCGGAAACGATGCGTTGTCTTTGGTTGGTCATGGTGGTTCCCGTATCAGGCGAGGATGCGTTCTATGATGTACCAGATGGGCTCGAACACGAAGCGCAGGGCGCCCGTGGCCACGAGCAGCACGACGATGATCAGCCCGTAGCGCTCGATGCTCAGGTATTTCCAGGCAAGGCGCGGGGGCAGGAACTGGGCCAGGATCTTGCTGCCGTCCAGCGGGGGCACGGGCAGCAGGTTGAACACGGCCAGGATGACGTTGATCACCACCCCGAACTGGGCGATGTAGTACAGCGGCTCGTGGGCCGCGGCCCACCAGGCGTCCGGGGCCGGGGCCGCGCCGCGCAGGGCCGTGTAGGCCAGGTAGAACAGCGCGGCCAGCAGCACGTTGGCCGCCGCGCCCGCCGCCGAGACCACGATCATCCCCTCGCGGTGCTTGCGGAAGTTGCGCGGGTTGATGGGCACGGGCTTGGCCCAGCCGATGATGAAGCCGCCGCTGACGGCGGTGATCACGAAGACCAGCGTGCCCATGGGGTCCAGGTGGCGCAGGGGGTTCATGGTCAACCGGCCCATCATCTGGGCCGTGCGGTCCCCGTACCACAGCGCGGCCAGCCCGTGGGCGACCTCGTGGCAGATCACGGCCAGCATGAAGGGCACGGCCATGATGGACAGGCGGAGCAAGGTCTGGGTGAAATCGAACATAGGGGGATCGGGTTATCACATGCCCGCCCGGCGGGCAAGCGCGCCGCCCCGGGCGCGGGCGCTCCGGGGCGGGTGCGGGGCCGGGCGGCGGGGGGATCAGGTGGCGGCGCAGGCCAGGGCGTCGACCACGCGGGCCTTGAGCTCCGTGAGGTCCACGGCCTTGACCACGTAGTAGTCGGCGGCGATGGACTTCAGGTCGTGCTGGAAGCTGTCGTAGGCCGTGCAGAGGATCACGGGCAGGTGCTGGTCCTTGCCCCGGAGCTGTTGCAGCAGGTCCAGCCCGGAGCGGTTGGGCCCGAGCTTGATGTCCAGGATCACGACGTCGGGGTGCTCGCGGTCCAGGGCCGCGAGGATGTCCTCGGAGCCGTCGGAGGTGGCCACGGCGTAGCCCTCGGCCTCCAGTTCCTCCTGATAGAGCATCCGGATGTGTTTTTCGTCGTCGACGACCAGAATCTTGGGCATTTCGTTCCTCCCGCTTTTGCAGGGCTTCCGGGGGCCGTGCCGGGCGTTGTCAACGGCCCGCGCATCTGCGAGGATGGGGCGCCCGCGCCGGAACCCTTGCTTGACTATAATGAGTCCTTACAGGGCAAAAAGCAACCTTCGGCGCGAAAAATCCTTGCCCGTCGCCTCGAATGCGGGTAAGCGGACGATTCCCAGCAAACCGATAGGAAATGTGCCCATGACGGAAATCCCGCCGGTCGGCGTGGTCCTCGAACGCGAGGGCCGGGAGCTGACCTTTGCCCATCTGAACACGGTGCGCCAGCTGCTCAACAAGCTGGACCTGGACATCAACGACTGCCTCGTGATCCGGGGCGCGGAACTCCTGACGGCGGACCGCAAGATCCACCCCGGCGACGCCCTCGTGGTGCGCACGGTGGTCTCCAGAGGATAACCCATGAAATGCTCCCGCTGCGGGGAGACCGCCCAGGTCGCCCTGCCCAGTCATCATTCGGGGTTCTGCCCGGAGTGCTTCAAGCTCTACTTCTCCCGCCAGGTGGACAAGGCCATCCGCCGCCACAAGATGTTCGACCGCGAGGACCGGGTGCTGGTCGCCCTGTCCGGCGGCAAGGACTCCCTGAGCCTGTTCCGCGAGCTGGTGGTCCAGGGCTACGACGTCACCGGGCTGCACGTGGACCTGGGCATCGGCGCCTCCTCGGCGGCGGCGCGGGCCAAGGTGGAGGCCTTCTGCGAGTCCGTGGGCGGGCGGCTGACGGTGCTGGAGATGGAGCGCGAGGGCCTGGCCATCCCGGAGGTCAAGGCGGCCGTGAACCGGCCCATCTGCTCCGTATGCGGCAAGGTCAAGCGCTACTTCTTCAACAAATTCGCCATGGACGGCGGGTTCAAGGTGATCTGCACCGGGCACAACCTGGACGACGAGGTGGCCCGGCTGCTGTCCAACACCCTGCGCTGGGACGTGGCCTACCTCTCGGACCAGTCCCCCAACCTGCCCGGCGAGGACGGCTTCGTGGGCAAGTGCCGCCCGCTGTTCCGGCTCACGGAATACGAGACGGCGGCCTACGCCTTCTTCAGCGGCATCGACATCCACGTCGCGCCCTGCCCGTACAGCGAGGGGGCCAGCTTCACCAAGCGCAAGGAACTGATGCACCTGCTGGAGAAGGAGAGCCCCGGGGCCAAACTGCAGTTCTACGAATCCTTCCTGAAGAATGCGCGCAGCCACTTCCAGGCCGCCGAGCACCGCGACGGACGCCGCCTGGAGCCCTGCGAGCGATGCGGCTACCCGACTTCGGCCGTGGTCTGCAACATTTGCCGCATACGCGAAAAGCTGGGCTAGCGAGGGGTTTCCCGGCCGTAGCAGTCCCGGGCCCATGCTTTTTCGCTCCGGCATCTTGATCGGGAGTTTTTTTTCAGGTATTGCAAAGACTGAACACCTGAGAATGCGGCCCGTATTGCATTGCCATCGTCAACGCCCTGGGGGGGCACAATGCGCACTATCGTTTCCGTTATCATGGCCTCCATGCTGGCGGCCCTGCTGCTCGGCGCCTGCGCCGAGGGCGTCGTTCCCGAAGGCGCCTCCTACGGCACCTTCTCCGGCTTCATGACCTCCGAGGAGCCCGGGACCATCACCGAGATCCACGGCGCGACCCTGAAAGCCCTGGAGAGCCTCGAACTGCCCGTGTCCTACGACAAGAAGGACAACCTGGTGGCCGTGGTCCAGACCTTCACCTCCGAAGGCCAGAGCATCCGGATCGTCATCTCCTACATCCTGCCTGACGTGAGCGAGGTTTCCTTCACGTCCGACGACCGCATCGGCAAGTACAAGCTGTCCGGTCTGCTGGAAGAGATCCGCAAGAACATGTCCCTGCTCTAACGGGCACGGGCCTTTTTCTACGCGACGGTTCCTGCGGCGTCCGCCCTGGCGGAGGCCGCAGGGCCTTTTGCGTTTGGCAATCGGGCCCCGAGGCGCTACAACGGGCCGGTGAGCGATACCGAAAGACCCCGGCCCGGCTCCGGGGCGGCGCCCGAGGTCAGCGTGGCCCTGCCCGCGTACAACGCGGCCCGGACCCTGCCCGCCGCCCTGGACAGCCTGCTGGCCCAGA
>CAYUIN010000120.1:0-1692 GCA_964444695.1 uncultured Desulfocurvus sp. | reverse complement strand
GCTGAAGCGGTCCCACCCGGACTTCGAGATCGTGGTGGCCGACGACGGCTCCGACGACGCGACCCCGGACGTCCGGGCGGCCTACGCCGCGCGCGACCCGCGCCTGCGCGTGCTCCGCCTGGAGCACCGGGGCGTGGCCCACGCCTTCAACGCCGCCGTGGCCGCCGCGCGCGGGGCCTTCGTGGCCCGCATGGACGCCGACGACTACAGCCTGCCCCGGCGCCTGGAGCTTCAGGCCGCCCACCTGCGGGCGCACCCCGGCACCGGGCTGGTGGCCTGCCGGGTGCGCTTCGGCGGCAGCCGCGAGCGCTGCGCCGGATACGCCCACCACGTGGACTGGACCAACTCCCTGACCGACGCCCGCGCCATGCGCCACGCGCGCTTTGTGGACGCGCCCTTCGCCAATCCCTCGGCCATGTTCCGCCGCGAGCTGGCCGCGCGCCACGGCGGGGCCGAGCAGGGCGACTTTCCCGAGGACTACGAGATGTGGCTGCGCTGGTACGAGGCCGGGGTGCGCATGGACAAGCTGGACGAGGAGCTGCTGGTCTGGAACGACCCGCCGCAGCGCGCCTCGCGCAGCGACCCGCGCTACAGCCCCGAGGCCTTCTACCGCGTCAAGGCCCGCTACCTGGCGCGCTTTCTGGCCCGGCACAACCCGCTGCACCCGGAGGTGATCGTCGTGGGCTCGGGCCGCACCACGCGCAGGCGGGCCGAGCTGCTGCTGGAACACGGCGTGCGCATCGCCGCCTGGGTGGACGTGGACCCGCGCAAGATCGGCGCGGTGATCCACGGGGTGCCCGTGCTCTCGCGCGGGCAGATGCCCGGGCCCGGGGCCTGCTTCGCCCTGTCCTACGTGGCCAGCCGGGGCGCGCGCGAGGACATCGCGGCCTTTCTGGAATCGCGCGGGTTCGCCCTGGGCCGGGACTACCTGCCCGTGGCCTGACGGCCCGCGCGCGGCCATTGCCCAAAACGTCCGGGCGTGCCACCATGCCCGCAATCTTCGGAGGAGCCATGCCCCTGTCCATCGCCTTCGTGCTGCACGAGTCGCCCGCCCGGCGCATGTACGGGGTGGAGACCTACGTCCTGCACCTGGCCCGGGCCCTGATGCGGGCCGGGCACCGCGTGGAGTGCGTCCACCCCTGGCCGGACTCCGGCCGGGCCCTGGGCGACGTGGCCCGCGAGGAGGTCCAGGGCGTGCCCTTCACGGCCTTCCCCGTGCCCATCCGCCCGGACGTGGCCGCGCGCTTCAAGGACGAGGAGGTGGGCGCGGCCCTGGCCGGATACCTGGCCGGGCACGGCGTGGACCTGGTCCACTTCCACCACCTCATCGGCTTCACGGGCAGCGCCATCGGGGCCTGCAAGGACGCCGGGCTGCCGGTGCTGATGCACGTCCACGACGCCTGGTTCTGCTGCAACCAATGTCATTTCACGCGCCCGGACGGCGTGGTCTGCGCGGACGGCCCTCCCGGGCCGGAGGTCTGCGCCGCCTGCCTGCTGGCGCGGGTGCCGACCCTGGGCGGGCTGTACGAGCTGCCCGCCCTGGCCCGGATCATGGCCCTGCGCACGCGCTACCTCGCGGGCAGCCTGGCCCGGGCGGACAGGCTGCTGGCCAACTCCTGGTACACGCGCGACGTCCTGCTGCGGGCGGGGCTGCCCGAGTCGCTGGTGCTGCTGGCGCCCCTGGGCGTTCCG
>CAYUIN010000119.1:0-6887 GCA_964444695.1 uncultured Desulfocurvus sp. | reverse complement strand
CGCGCCGGACAGACCGGACGACGCGCCCCGGCCCGCGCCCGCGCAACGGGACGCCGAGCCGCCCCGCCCGCCCGCGCCCGGGGACCAGGAGCCCCCGGCACAGGCCCCGCGCCCCGAAGCCCAGGGCCAGGACACCCCGCCCCTGGACTTCAGCCAGGTGGCCTGGGAGGACCTGCCCCTGGAACGGCCCACGGGCGCCGACGCCCGGCGGTTCCTGCGTCAGATTCCCGACTCGGGAAAATACGGGATCCGGCGCAGCCTGTTGTGGTTCCTGGTCGGTACGCTGCTTGCAGCGGGGGCCGTGTTCCTGTTGGATGCGATGATGTCCCTGGCACCGTAACGTGGCGGATTCACGGCATGTGACCCGTCACATAAGCATTTCCCATTGCAGTGACGAAAAAAAGTGGATAACGTAACGCGTTAGTGCCTCCACGGTACAGCCTCAAGGGCATCGGGGGATTGCACGAGAGGAGAACATAGGGAGTGAATTCGGAAGGATACGCAGACGTCAAGCTGCATGACCTGGTCGATACAAAGGATCCGCGAGCAGTACTTGGGGAATCGCTGCACGTGGCGAGCCTGATTCACCCGGGATTCGAATCGTCCTTCCTCGAAGGATTGTTCGAGGATATAGTGCGCCTCTTCGGCGGCGAATACCCGGGATACAGGCACAGCACCACGAAGTACCACGACCTCCAGCACACCGCCGAGGTTCTCCTTTGCACGATCCGCCTCATCCATGGGGCCTACGTTTCCGGCATGGTCAACAACGGCCTGCGCCTGACTGCGCGCATGACCGAGTTGACCATGGTCTCCGCCGTGATGCACGACGTGGGCCTGATCCAGGAAGAGGGCGACGCCATGGGCACCGGCGCCAAGTACACCGTGGGCCACGAGAAGCGCAGCGTCTCCTTCCTGGAAGGCTACTTCCGCGACTCCGGGCGCGACGAGGCGGACATCTACGACGCCTCCCGGATGATCGACAGCACCTGCCTTGGAACCAAGTCCGACGACATTCCCTACTCCGACAAGGAAGCCCAGTTCGGGGCCCGCATCCTGGCCACGGCCGACCTGCTGGCCCAGATGGGCGACCGCGAATACCTCGAAAAGCTCCTGCTGCTGTATCTCGAATTCGAAGAGGCCGGGCTGCCCTACGACTCGCCCTTCGACCTGCTGCAAAAGACCCACGGCTTCTACGAGATCATGAAGCGCCGCATGGACGGCGCCCTGGGCGGCGTGCGCAAGTACTCCCGCCCCCACTTCCTGGCCCGCTGGGGCATAGACAGGGACTTGTACGACTCCTCCATCCAGGCTAACATGAGCTACCTGTACGAGGTTCTCAAGGAGAGCCCCGAAACGTATCTCGGCAAGCTCAAGCGCGGCGGTATCGTCAATAGCCTTGCCGGGCTCATCCAAGCCTGAGCGCAATGACCGAAGACACCGCACACCCGTCCATCAGGGGCGTCTTCTCCACCATGGAGACGCGCAAGGTCGGCACAGGCACGACCCTGCGCAAGACCAAGGTCAAACAGTACTGGCTGGTCAATCAGCTGGACCAGGAACTGGCCGAGGTCCAGCCCATCAACGACAAGCTCATCCCCGTGGGCAAGAAGCGCAGCATCGCGGTCTCCACGCTGCTGGAACGCTTCGCCCCCGAACCCGATTTCTACCTCTCCCCCACCGGCTTCCCGCCCGAGCCCAGCGAATCGCAGCTGGACATGGAGGAGGCGGCGCCCGAAGAGCCCGCCGAGCCGCCGCACACCGAACCGCCGCACCCCGAGCCGCTGCCCGCCGAACCCCTGCCCGGCCTCAAGGTCGAGATCGAGGGCTTCGAACTCACCGGCAGCGCCGAGGACATCGAAAAAAGCGCCCGCGCCGGGTTCGGCCTGGGCATCACCTACCTGCGGCGCGGCAACCAGGAAAAGGCCGAGGACATCTTCTCCCGGCTGGCCGAGATGGACGCCGCCTTCGTGCCAGAACACAAGCATATGTTCAACGATTTCGGCGTCTCCCTGCGCAAGCAGAGCCTGTTCGACATGGCACTGAAGCACTACCTGCGGGCCCTGGAACTGGCCGGGGAGGACGACCACCTGCTGCACAACATCGCCCGGGCCTACTTCGAGAAGAAGGACATCAAGAACTGCGTGCGGTATTTGGAGAAATCCCTGGAAGTCAACCCTGGGCTGACCGTCTCGCAGCAGTTCCTGCGCTACCTCGAGCGCCAGGAAAACGGCCCGCGCAAGGGCCCGGGCTCCGGCCGCCGCCGCAAGAAGGGCAAGGCGGCCTCGGGGCCCATCCGCCTGGACTTCTAGGCGCGGGCCCGCGCCCGACGCGGCCCGCCGCCAAGGCCGCCCGGTGTTTTTCGGTTTGAAATAATCATCCAGAATTGCTATCCATATCGATATATCTCACCGGGGGTTGCCAATGGACGCCAAGATCAAGGAACTCTTCGACCGCTACAGCATCGGCGACACCAGCCTGTTCTGGATCCGCAACCGCAACGAGCGGCGGGTCATCGACGCCCTGCCCCGCATCCTGGCCGACTACCCCGATTTCATCCCCAACGCCATCGATCTGCAGGACATCTACGCCCTGGCCCTGAACAGCCTCCCGCCCCGCTACGTGCAGCAAGGTTCCATCGTGCTGCGCGAGCCCGTGCGGCAGGACGAGATCGAGGACGCCGTGCGCGTCGCGGTGGAGACGGTGCGCAAGCGGCCCAACTACGGCCAAGGCTAGCCCCCGCCCCCCGCCTGAAACGCCGCGCCGTCCCCAGCGAGGCGGCATGAAGGACTACAGCGACATCGCCCAGCGGCTGCAACGCGGCCTGGGGCGCGCCTACCGGGAATCGCCGATGATCCTCGGCGTGCCCGGCGCGTCCGTGGCCGTGAAGATCGACCCCCACCACTACCTGGCGGTGCTGCCCGCCTTCCTGAACCGCCTGGCCGAATGGGCGGGCGTGTTTCCCGACACGGCCCGCGAGGCCATGGTGCGCAGCGGCAACCTCGTGACCGGCGGGCCGGACCGTAAGTGCGAGGTCGCCGTGACGGCCGTCTGGGGCGCGCCGCCCACCGCGCGGCGCATCCGGGCCTGCTTCGTGCTGGCCGAGTTCGTGGACAGGGCCATCCGCCTCTACGGCGACGAGCCCGCGCCCCCGCCCGTGGCGGACCTGCGCCTGGTCGCGGCGGACAGCCGGCGGCTCGGCGCCTTCTTCGAAGGCAAGACGCGTATTGACAAAACGGCCTTTACCCCGCATGACTAGCCGGACATAGCGAACGATCATCTTTTTCGACTTCAGGGGATGTTCATGGGCCGCCGCCTCACAACGCACCGCTTGCTCATCGCCGCCTTGGCGGCGCTGTTCGTTGCGGCCTGCCCCCTGCTCGCCGCCGCCCAGGACGCAACCCAAGGCGCCGCCGCCAAATCCGCCCCCACGACAGCCGCTCCCCAGCCCGCCCAGATCGCGGACACGCCCGCTCCCGCCCAGGAGCAGGGCTTCGTCACGCCCGTGGCCGTCGTCAACGACAGCACGGACCAACTCGGCGTGCGCCTGGCCTTCAAGCTCAAGGAAGCCCTGGCCCGCTCCCCGCTGTTCGCTGTCTCCGTGAAGGACGAAAAGAAGCTCAAGATCGTGCTCTCGACCAAGCCCGAATTTCCCGGCAGGCCCCAGGTGGGCTCCGTCTACGCCGCCGTGTGGATCTACTCGGCCGGTGAGGCCGTGCTGACGCACTACCTCGCCAGCGAGACCGGTACCGTTGACGCAGCCACCGTGGACACCGCCGCAGAGGCGCTGGCCGCTCGAACTGCCGCCGCCGCCGAGAAATACGCCTACCTCTTCGAGTAGGCGGCCCCTCCCCGCCATCCCGGTCCTCTCCCGGCATACGCGGGGAGACGAAGACCAGGTTTGACACCCGCGCCGCCGCGTTTCACCATGACCCGGCGGGAAGCACAAACGCGCCCGGGATGGCGCCCCAAACGCTCCACAAGGAGGCCACATGCAACAGTTTCCCAGAGTCCACAGACTGCCGCCGTACGTCTTCGCCGTGGTCAACGACCTGAAAATGAAGATGCGCAGGCAGAATATCGACATCGTCGATCTCGGCATGGGCAACCCGGATATCGGCACCCCGCAGCACATCGTGGACAAGATGGTGGAAGCGGCCCAAAAGCCCATCAACCACCGCTACAGCGCCTCCAAGGGCATCCCCAACCTGCGCGCCGCCATCGCCAACTGGTACCAGCGCCGTTTCGACGTCTACATCGACCCCGACCAGGAGGCCGTGGTCACCATGGGCGCCAAGGAGGGCCTGTCCCACCTGGCCATGGTCATGCTCTCCCCGGGCGACGTGGTCTTCGCCCAGGACCCGACCTACCCCATCCACCCGTACTCGGCCATCATCGCCGGGGCGGACGTGCGGCGCATCCCCATGGCCCCGGACCGCAACTTCATCGAGGACCTGGAACTGGCCATGCGCCAGACCTGGCCCCAGCCCAAGCTGCTCATCCTGTGCTTCCCGCACAACCCCACCACCCAGGTGGTGGACCTGGACTTCTTCCAGCGCATCGTGGACTTCGCCAAGGAAAACAACATTTACGTGATCCACGACCTGGCCTACGCGGACCTGACCTTCGACGGCTACAAGGCCCCGAGCTTCCTCCAGGCCAAGGGCGCCAAGGACGTGGGCGTCGAGTTCTTCTCGCTGTCCAAGTCCTACTCCATGGCGGGCTGGCGCGTCGGCTTCTGCTGCGGCAACCGCGACATGGTCCAGGCCCTGACCCGCATCAAGAGCTACCTGGACTACGGCATCTTCCAGCCCATCCAGATCGCCTCCATCATCGCCCTGAACGGCCAGCAGGAATGCGTGCAGGAAATCGTGAACGTCTACAAGGAACGCCGCGACGTGCTCTGCGAAGGCCTGAACCGCGTGGGCTGGGAGATCACTCCGCCCAAGGCGACCATGTTCGCCTGGGCCAAGATCCCCGAGCCGTTCCGGGCCATGGGATCGGTGGAATTCTCCAAGCTGCTGCTCAAGGAAGGCCACGTGGCCGTGTCCCCGGGCCTGGGCTTCGGGCACTACGGCGACGACCACGTACGCTTCGCCCTCATCGAAAACGCCCACCGCACGAAACAGGCGATCAAGGGCATCAAGAAGGTTCTGGAGGGCGCAAAATGCTAGAGCCCCTGAAGGTCGGACTGGCCGGTTACGGCACGGTCGGCAGCGGACTGGCCGCCGTGCTCTCTGGCGCGAAACAGCGCGTCCTGGCCCGCACGGGCCGCGAGATCAAACTCGCCAAGGTCGCCGACCTGGACGAGCGCAAGCGCCCCGCCATCGAGGCCCACGGCGCCGTCATGACCACCGACTGGCGCGAACTGGTCAACGACCCCGAGATCGACGTCGTCGTCGAGCTGATCGGCGGCACGACCATCGCCAAGACCATCATCGAGGCGGCGCTTCGCGCGGGCAAGCACGTGGTCACCGCCAACAAGGCCCTGCTGGCCGAACACGGCCGCGAGCTGTTCCCCCTGGCCGAGGAGATGAACGTCCACCTCGGCTTCGAGGCCAGCGTCGCGGGCGGCATCCCCGTGCTCGACACCCTGCGCGGCGGCCTGGCGGGCAGCCGCATCTCCTCGCTCATCGGCATCCTCAACGGCACGGCCAACTTCATCCTCACCGAGATGACCGACAAGGCCCTGGAGTTCGCCACCGCCCTCAAGATGGCCCAGGACAAGGGCTTCGCCGAGGCCGACCCGACCCTGGACATCGAAGGCATCGACTCCGCACACAAGCTCGTTTTGCTGGTGCAGATCGCCCTGGGCCGCTACTACCCGCTGACCAAGCTCCCCGTGACCGGCATCAGCGTCGTCACGCCCATGGACATCGACTTCGCCCGCGAGCTGGGCTACTCCGTCAAGCTCATCGCCCAGGCCCGCGAGGTCGGCGGCTCCATCGAGGCGGGCGTGTACCCCGCCCTGGTGCCCCACTCCTACCTGCTGGCCTCCGTCAAGGGCTCGTTCAACGCCATCCGCTTCGACAGCCCCGACGGCCCCGTGCTGCTGCACGGACACGGCGCGGGCGACCTGCCCACCGGCAGCGCCGTGCTGGCGGACATCATGGCCATCGCCCGGGGCGAGGCGCCGAACATCCTCGGCTACACCGAGACCAGACTGCCCGACGCCGAGATCCTGGACCTGGACGCCGCCGTGTCCGCACACTACGTGCGCTTCACCGTGCAGGACCAGCCCGGCGTGCTGCGCGACATCGCGGGCGCCATGGCCGACCACGGCATCAGCCTGCACCAGGTCATCCAAAAGGAACGCGCCGCCGAAGGCGAAGGCATCCCCCTCGTCTTCCTGACCCACGAGGCCACCGCCGACGCCGTCCACAAGGCCATGCGCCAGGTGGAGGCCGCCGGACTCACCCTCGGCAAGACAATGCACCTGCGCATCCTCTAAAACCCACCAGGGCGGGGCAACCCGCCCTTTTTTATTGCCTCGCACGCGGCGCGGCGGCGCTGTGGGGAGGGTTGCCGGGGCGGTCGTGGGCCACGGGCCCGGGCAGGAGAATGGCCGACCGGGTGCCCCGGGGCGAAGGATTGCCTCCGGCGGCTTAAGGGGATAATCCCCTTAAGAATCCCTGGATGGGCGGCCTGCGGGTCCGCTCGGACCGAACGCGCGGCTGCGCCGGGCACGTCCCTGCGAGCGGACCCGCAGGCCGCCCAATTCGGGATTCTTAAGGGTGACAACCCTTAAGCCGCCGGAGGCACCCCTTCGCCCCCGGGCACCCGGTCGGCCATCTCCCTGCCCGGGCCCGTGGCCCACGACCGCCCCGGCAACCCTCCCCGCAACGCCACAGCGCGCCGCGCGCACAGGAGTCAGGACATGCATAAGT
>CAYUIN010000118.1:0-6902 GCA_964444695.1 uncultured Desulfocurvus sp. | reverse complement strand
CTCGCCCCGGCCTCCGGCGACGGGCGGGGCGCCATGGCCGCGCTGCGCGGGCTTCTGGAGCATCACGACATGGCCTCGCGCGAGGCCTTCGAGGCCCTGCGCCCGCAGATCGAGGCCCGCAGCCCCGAGGCCGCCCGGCGCATGGCCGAGGCCCTGGACGCCATGCGCTTCGCGGAGGTCCTGCGCGAGCTGGACGCCCTGCCCGAGGCTCCCGAGGCCGCACAGGGAGGCGAGCATGCCTGAGTCGCGCAGCAGGCTCTTGATCATCGAGGACAGCACCGAGGGCCTGGAACAGATGGCGGCCATCCTGTCCGACGAATACGACCTTTCGGTGGCCCTGTCCGGCCCCGAGGCCCTGGAACTGGCCTCGCGGGTCCGGCCGGACCTGATCCTGCTGGACATCATGATGCCCGGCATGGACGGCTACGCCGTGTGCAAGGCCCTCAAGGAAAACCCGGAGACCCGGCCCATCCCGGTGATCTTCGTCACCGCCCTGCACTCGGCCGCGGACGAGCGGCGCGGCTTCTCCGTTGGCGCGGTGGACTTCATCGTCAAGCCGTACACGCCGGAGCTGGTCCTGGCGCGGGTGCGCACGCACCTGGAGCTGTACAACCAGAGCAGGCACCTGGAGAACCTGGTCCGCCGCCGGACCAGCGAGCTGGCCCGGGCCAAGGGGGAAGCCGAGGAGGCCAACCAGGCCAAGACCAAATTCCTGGCCAACATGAGCCACGAGCTGCGCACCCCGCTCAACGGCGTGCTGGGCATCGCCCAGCTGCTGCTGGCCGACGAGCTGGACGACGAGCAGCGCGAACTGCTGGAGCACCTGCAGACCTCCGGGCAGCACCTTTTGCGCATCGTCAACGACCTGCTGGAACTGTCCAACATCGAATACGGCTACGTGGAAATGGCCCCGGAGCAGGTCTGCCTGGCCGAGACGCTGCACCCGCTGCTCACGGCCTGCAGCAGCCAGGCCGCGACCCGAAACCTGGAATTCCAGCTCAAGATGGACCCGGCCTGCCCCGAGACGGTGTTCGTGGACAAGACCCGGTTGCGCCAGGTGCTGGCCAACCTGCTGGACAACGCCCTGAAGTTCACCCGCCAGGGGACCATCACCCTCGCCGTGGAGCCCGAGGCCTGCGCCCAGGGCGGCAACCGGCTGCGGTTCGTGGTCGGCGACACGGGCGTGGGCATCGCCCCGGAGCGGATGCAGGTCATCTTCGAGCGCTTCGCCATCGCCGAGGACCACATGACCAAGCAGTACGGCGGCAGCGGCCTGGGCCTGTCCATCGCCCGCGAGCTGGCGCAGATGATGGGCGGCGGCATCGAGGTCCAAAGCGAGCTGGGCCGGGGCAGCCGCTTCACCCTCAGCCTGCCGTGCATCAACGGCCAGGCCCGGGCCCCCGAGGCCGCGCCCGAGGCCCCCGAGGCCCCCGGGGCCGAGGACCGGACCCTGCGCGTGCTGCTGGTGGAGGACGAGCCCGTGAGCCGGATGATGACCAGCCGCCTGCTGGCCCAGCAGGGCCACGACGTCCGCACCGCGGACAACGGCAGCCAGGCCCTGGACGCCCTGGCCGGGGAGCCCTTCGACCTGGTGCTGATGGACGTCCAGATGCCGGTGCTCAACGGCCTGGAGACCGTGCGCCGCATCCGCGCCGGAGGCGCCGGGCCGGACGACGCCGTGCCGGTCATCGGCCTCTCGGCCTACGCCACGGACCAGGACGTGCGCACCGCCATGGACGCGGGCTTCACGGACTACCTCAGCAAGCCCTGCGACCCCCGGGCCCTGGCCCGGGCCATCCGCCGCGCCCGGCCCCGGAGCTGAACCCCGCCCCCGCCGCGCGGCCCCCGCGCCCCTTTACATGCGGGGGCAAGTCGTGGATTATGCTGGGTGCACTTCGGCCCGGGCCGCCGCGCCCTGACCGCGTACACCGGGGGAACCAGCCACGATGAAGGACCGTCTCGTCGCCTGCCACGACTGCGACCTGCTGCACCGCGTGCGGGAGATTCCCGACGGCGGCTCGGCGCGTTGCGTGCGTTGCGGGGCGCTGCTGTATCGCCGCAAGGACGACAGCGTGGACGTGGTCCTGGCCCTGACCGTGGCCGGGCTGATCCTGTTCGGCCTGGCCAACGCCTTCCCCATGCTGACCATGCGCCTGGACGCCAACTTCCAGGAGACGACGCTGCTCACGGGCGTCCAGCAGCTCTGGGCCCAGGGCATGCGCGGGCTGGCCGCGCTGGTGCTGCTCACGAGCATGCTCGTGCCCCTGATCAAGCTGCTGCTGCTGGCCTACGTGCTTTTTCCGCTGCGCCTGGGCCACACCGCGCCGGGCACGGCCCGGGCCCTGCGCCTGGTCCTGGGCCTGCAACCCTGGGCCATGATGGAGGTCTTCCTGCTGGGCGTGCTGGTGGCCATGGTCAAGCTGTCCTCCATGGCGGACATCGTGACCGGCCTGGCGCTGTACGCCTTCGGGGCGCTGATCCTGGTGCTGGCGGGCATTTCCTCGTCCCTGGACCCGCACGCGGTCTGGGAGCGGCTGGAGGTCCGGCCGTGAGCGCGCCCACGGCGGCCGCCCTGGGCCTGGCCTCGTGCCATAGCTGCCAGCTGCTGGTGCGCCTGCCCGGCGGGCACCGCCCGGGCGCCCTGTGCCCGCGCTGCGGCGCCCCGCTGCACGCCCGCAAGCCGGACAGCCTGGCCCGCACCTGGGCCTACCTGATCACCGCCGTGATCTTCTACTTCCCGGCCATGGGCCTGCCCATCATGACCACCATCACCATCTCCGGCGCGCGCAAGGACACCATCCTGTCCGGCGTGTACTACCTCTTGACCACGGGCATGTGGCCGCTGGCGGCCATCGTGTTCTTCGCCAGCGTGGTCGTCCCGGTGCTCAAGATCGCGGTGCTGATCCTGCTGGCCGTGACCACCCAGCGCCGCACCGCCTGGCGCCGCAAGGACCGCACCCGCCTCTACCGCCTGACGGAGGTCATCGGCCGCTGGTCCATGGTGGACGTCTACGTGGTGACCATCCTCGTGGCCCTGGTGCAGCTCCAGGCCCTGGCCTTCATCGAGGCCGAGCCCGGGGCGGTGTTCTTCGCCTCGGTGGTGGTGCTGACCATGTTCGCCGCCCGCAGTTTCGACCCCCGCCTGATCTGGGACATACAGGAGCGCTGAGCCCATGCAAGACGAATTCACGCCCCACCAGGACCCGGCCCCGCCCGCGCCGGACAACGCGACGGACGGCGCGACGGACGACGCCCTGCGCCGGATGCCCCTGCCCCGCATGCGCAGCCGCAGGCGCATCTCCATCGTCTGGCTGATCCCGCTGGTGGCGGCCATCGCCGCGGCCTGGATGGCCTACGACGCCCTGCAGTCCGAAGGCCCGCTGGTGACCATCGCCATGGAGAACGCCGAGGGCATCGTCGCGGGCAAGACCAAGATCAAGTTCAAGGACGTCGAGGTCGGGCTGGTGGAGAGCGTGGACTTCAACGACGACCTGCTGCACGTGGTGGTCACGGCGCGCATGGCCAAGGGCATGGAGCGCTACCTGCGCGCGCAGACCCTGTTCTGGGTGGTGCGCGCCCGGGTCACGCCCAGCGAGGTCTCCGGCCTGGGCACGCTGTTCTCCGGGGCCTACATCGGCGTGCAGCCCTCCAAGCGCGGCAAGCTGCAGACCGACTTCACGGCCCTGGAATCCCCGCCCGTGCTCACGGACGAGCGCCAGGGCCGCCACTTCCTGCTGCGCGCGGACACCCTGGGCTCCCTGGACGTGGGCTCCCCGGTCTACTACCGCAAGATCAAGGTCGGGCAGGTGGTGTCCTACGACCTGAAGAAGAACGAGCAGGTGGAGATCAAGATCTTCATCCAGAGCCCGCACCACGAGCGCGTGCGCCGGGCGACCCGCTTCTGGAACGCCTCGGGCCTGAACATGGCCATGGACGCCAAGGGCGTGCGCGTGGAGACCGAATCCCTGGTCTCGCTGCTGTTCGGGGGCATCTCCTTCGACACGCCCGAGATCGTCCAGCCCTCGGAGCAGGCGCCCACGGGCGCGCTGTTCAAGCTCTACCCCTCGCGGGAGAAGAGCTTCGAGATTTCCTACGACTACCGCGAACGCTACCTGCTGTATTTCAACGAGTCCGTGCGCGGGCTGGCCGTGGGCGCGCCGGTGGAGTTCCGGGGCCTGGCCATCGGCCGGGTGGTGGACATCCGCCTGCAGATGGACCCCAGGAAGAAGACCGCCCGGATCCCCGTGGTGGTGGAGATCGAGCCCGAGCGCTTCGACATCCAGTCCGAGTCCGACGCCCGCGACAAGGTCATCCCGGCCATGGTCTCCATGGGCATGCGCGCCCAGCTCAAGACCGGCAACCTGCTCACCGGGCAGACCTACGTGGACCTGGACCTGTACCCGAACCTGCCCCAGGGGACCATCGCCGACGGGGGCCCGCAGCCCGAGCTGCCCACGGTGCCCTCGCCCCTGGAAGGCCTGCTGTCCAGCGCCCAGCGCATCATGAACAAGCTCGAACGCCTGCCCCTGACCGCCCTGACCGGCGAACTGCGCACCACCATGGACGACATCCGGGGCACCCTGGCCCAGATGCGCCGGGTGATGGACGACCTGGACGAGCTGGAGGTCCTGCCCAAGGCGGGACGCACCCTGGACCAGGCCACCCTGGCCTTCAAGCAGGTGGAAGAGACCCTGGCCCCCGACTCCCAGGTGCGCACGGACACCGCCCGCCTGCTGCGCGAGATCGGCGACGCCGCCCGCTCCCTGCGCGTGCTGGCGGACTACCTGGAACGGCAGCCCGACGCGCTGCTCTACGGCAAGGAGAACAAGTGATGCGCCGCCTCCGCCCCGCCCCGCCCGCGCCCCGCGCCCTGGCCGCCCTGGCCGCCCTGGTCCTGCTGGCCCTGCTGGCCGCCTGCCGGGGCGCCGTGCCCGCCACGGACTTCTACACCCTCACCGCCCTGGCCCCGCAGGCCCGGCCCGCGCAGGACGCGCCCAGCGTGGGCGTCGGCCCGCTGACCATGCCCCGGATGCTGGACCGCCCGCACATCGTGACCCGAGGCCCGGGCGGCGCCCTGCACATGGACGAGTTCCACCGCTGGGGCGGGACCCTGGAATCGGCCATGCTGCGGACCACGACCCAGAACCTCGCGGCCCTGCTGGGCTCCGACGGGGTGGTCGCCTATCCCTGGACCGGGTTCATCGACCCGGACTACCGGGTGCCCCTGGACGTGCAGCGCCTGGACGGCGCCCTGGGCCAGGCCGTGACCCTGGAAGTGACCTGGGGCGTGATCCCGCGCGGGGAGCGCCACGCGGTCCTGGTCCGGCGCAGCGTGCTCAGCGAGCCCACGGACGGCGGGGACTACCCGGCCCTGGTGGCCGCCCACGACCGGCTGCTGGAGGCCCTGGCCCGCGAAGTGGCCCAGGCCATCGCCGCGCTGCGGGCCGCCGGGCGCTAGCCCGGCCCGGCCACGGCCCGCCCCCTGTGCAGGACAATGCGCAAGTCGGCCCGGCGTGACGACGCCGGGCCGATGTGTTTGTATACTGTCATTCCCCCCACCAGCCGGAGGCCGGGGGCCTCCGCGAGGAGTTGCGCCATGAAACCTGCACCGCGCCTGGCCTGCCTGCTGTTGGCCGCCGCGCTGTCGCTGGCCCTGTCCGCCCCCGCACTGTGCGGGCATATGTCCGAAGCCACCCACTCCGCGCCCCTGGCCGTGGGCCAGGCCTTCCCGGACGTCCACCTGCCCGGGCCCCTGGCCCCGGACGTGGTGCGCGCCCTGGGCACGGGCGCGGCCAGCGGCGGGTTCCGCCTGCATGCGCTCAGGGCCCCGGTGGTCGTGCTGGAGGTCTTCAGCATGTACTGCCCCTACTGCCAGGCCGAGGCCCCGACCACCGTGGAACTGGCGCGCCTGATCGAGCGGCGCGGGCTGGCGGACCGGGTCAAGCTGCTGGGCGTGGGCGCGGGGAACACCCAATACGAGGTGGACGTCTTCCGCGACACCTACGCCGTGCCCTTCCCCCTGTTCCCGGACCCGGACTACCAGATCCACAAGGCCTGCGGCGAAGTGGGCACGCCCTTCTTCTACGTGCTGGCCAAAACCCCGGACGGCTACGTCGTGCGCCTGGTGCAGGAAGGCCAGACCGACGGGGCCGAGCGGTTCCTGGGCGCCATCGTCAAGGCCACGGGGATCCGCTAAGGAGGGCGCCATGCGCAGCGTACAGATCCTCGCGGCCCTGGCCGCACTGATCATCCTGACCGCCGCCCCCGCCCCGGCAGCCGGCGCCGGGCAGCAGGCGACCGACTTCCAGCACAGCATCGTCAACGTCGGCCTGCTCGAACCCGTGGCCAGCGTGCTCAAGGTCAAGGTGGGCGACCCGCTGCCGGACTTCTCCCTGCCGTCCATCGACGGCACCCGCGTCTCGCGCGAGGACTTCCTGGGCAAGAAAACCCTCGTGCTGTCCTTCATCCCCGCCGCCTGGACCGCCGTCTGCTCCTCCCAGTGGCCGGGCTACAACATCTTAAAACCCCTGTTCGAGCGCCAGGGCGCGGCCCTGGTGGGCGTGAGCACGGACCCGGTGCCCTCGCTGCACGCCTGGATCACGCAGATGGGCGGGCTGTGGTTCCCGGTGCTCTCGGACTTCTGGCCCCACGGGGCCTTTGCCTCGTCCCTGGGCATCCTGCGCCCCGAGGGCATCTGCGAACGGACGCTGCTCATCGCCGACAAGCGCGGCATCATCCGCTACATCGACGTCCACGACATCAACACCCGCCCGGACCTGGGCGCCATGATGCGCGCCCTGCAAGCCCTGCCCTGACCCCGGGCGGCCCCGGCCGCGACCAGGCCGCGCGCGGGCCGGGCCGGTGTTCCGGTCCGGCCCGCGCCGCGTCGGACCTTTTTGCCC
>CAYUIN010000117.1:0-6937 GCA_964444695.1 uncultured Desulfocurvus sp. | reverse complement strand
CGGCGAACTCCTTTTGCTGGTTCTGCCAGGCCGTGCCGTAGTGGCCGAAGAAATGGGGGAACTTCTTCAGCTCAGGGTAGGCGTGGGTGGGCAGCATCTCGCCGTGGGTGTAGACGGTGATGCCCTTGCCCTCGGTCTGCTCCAGCAGCGCGCGCAGGTCCTTCAGGTCGTGGCCGGAGACGAGGATGGCCTTGCCCGCCTTGTGGCCCAGGGGCACCTCGGTGGGCACGGGGTGGCCGTAGGAGCCGGTGTTGGCGGCGTCCAGCAGCTCCATGGCCTTCAGGTTGGCCTCGCCGGTGCGCAGCGCCAGGCCGACCCACTCGCCCAGGCCCAGGGAGCGGTCGTACACGGCGGCCAGGGCCTCGTGCAGGAAGGCGTACACGGCGTCGTCCTGCCGGCCGAGGATGGCGGCGTGGTCGGCGTAGGCGGCGATGCCGCGCAGGCCGAAGAGCACGATGTGCTGCACGCTTTTGACGTCGGGGTCGTCGCTGTGGTCCTGGTCCTGGATGGGCTTTTCGGCGGCGAAGGCCGCGGCGGCGGCACTGGGGGCCCAGTTGGCGGCGGCCTCGGCGTAGGCGGCGGGGGCGCCCTGGGCGGCGGCCCGGACCTTCAGGGCCTCGCGCAGGGTCACGGCCTCCTCGGTCAGCGCGGCGATGCGCTGGCCGTCGAAGTTGACGTTGGTCAGGGTGGAGAACAGGGCCTCGGCGGTGAAGCGGTTGACCCGCTCGTCCACGACGCCGACCTTGCGGGCGGCATGGGCCACCACGGCCAGGCCGCGCACGGCGTAGGTCAGCTTGTCTTGCAGGTCGGAGACCTCGGGGGTCTTGCCGCACACGCCGATCTTGTCGCAGCCGGTGCCTTTGGCGGTCTGCTCGCATTGGTAACAGAACATGATGGGATCCTCCTGGGTTGGAAGTGTGGTTTCGTCTTCGGGCGGCGTCGTCGCTGCCGAGTCCAGGAGTAGCCCCTGTGCGGGCGATGCGGTTTGACGTGGGTCAAAGGCGGTGCGATGTCGCGCATTTTTTTTTTCGCGGACGGGCGGCGGGGGGCGGGGCGCCCGTGCGGCGGGCGCCCCGTTGCGGCCCGGGGTCAGATCAGGCCGGACTCCTCCATCAGGCCCATGACCCGGGCGATCTCGCCTCCGGCCATGGTCCCGCCCAGGGTCAGGGCCACGGCGCAGGCCTCCATGACCTCGCCGGGCGTGGCCCCCAGCTTCAGGGCCAGGTCCGCCTGGTACAGGATGCAGGCCCGGCAGCCCGCCGTCAGGGCCGCGACCATGGCCATCAGCCGCTTGTCCTTGGCCCGCAGCAGGCCGTCCTGGTAGGTCTCGGCGGGCAGGGCCCCGTAGGCCGCGCGCAGGTCCGGGTTCATGTCCTTGTAGCGGCCGAACAGCCGCCCGATCTCGTCCTTCAGTGCCAGTTGCGATTCCGCCATGGGATTCTCCTCGGCTCGCGCCGGTTGGGGTTCCTGGACACTGTGCCCGGGCGGGTGCTATTCGACAAACGAATTGATTTGATGCAAGCCATGAAACAGATTGATGGAGGAAGGCCGATGCTGCCCCTGGAGACCCTGAGGACCTTCGTGGCCGTGGCCGAGAGCGGCAGCTTCACCGGCGCGGGCGCGGCGGTGCACCGCACGCAGTCGGCCGTGAGCATGCAGATCCGGCGCCTGGAACGGGAGCTGGGCAAGGCGCTGTTCACGCGCGGGGCGCGCGGCGCCGAGCTGACCGAGGAGGGCGAGACGCTCTTGCGCTACGCCCGGCGCATCCTGGGCCTGTCGGCCGAGGCGCTGGCCAGCGTGGCCGGGCCGGAGCTGGGCGGCACGGTGCGCCTGGGCGCGCCGGAGGACTACGCCCAGTCCCTGCTGCCGGAGGTCCTGGCGGGGTTCTGCGGGCGGCATCCGCAGGTGCGGGTGGAGGTGCTGGTGGAGCCGTCGGAGCGGCTGGCGCAGGCCCTGGCCCTGGGGCGGCTGGACGTCTGCCTGCGGACCTGCGCCGAGCGGGCCGAGGCCGGGCGGGTGGTGCGGCGCGAGCCCGTGGTCTGGGCGGCGGCGACGGACCACGAGCCGCAGCTGCGCGAGCCGCTGCCCCTGGCCGTGTACCACCAGGGCTGCGCCTACCGCCGCTGGGCCCTGGAGGCCTTGCAGTCCGTGGGCCGGACCTGGCGGATCGTGGTCCAGAGCCCGAGCCTGGCGGGCATCCTGGCGGCGGTGCGCTGCGGGCTGGCCGTGGCCCCGGTGGGCCTGGCCCAGGTCCGCGACGGGCTGCGCGTCCTGGGCCCGGAGGACGGCTTCCCGAGCCTGCCCGAGGCCTTCATTTCCGTGGACGAATCCCCGGCTCCGGCGACCCCGGCGCGCGAGGCCCTGGCCCGCCACGTGGCCCGGGCCCTGGCCGGGGCCTGAGCCCCGCGCGGGCCTGGCTCAGCGCAGCAGGGCGCGGATGGCGGCGGCGTAGGCCGCGCGCACGGCCTCCACGGCCTGCTCGCGCACCGGGCCGCGCGCGGTGGCGATCTCGGTGTAGCGCTTGGGGATGCGGACCTTGTCCGGGTCGAAGCCGGTGGCGAACTTGCGGCGCCAGCGCTCGCGGCGCACGGCCTCGCACAGCGCCGGGAAGTCGGCTGCGGCCTGCTCGTGCCCGGCGGCGGCCAGGCATTCGGCCAGGGTCTCGGGCGGGTAGATGTGCCGCGCGAACAGGCAGGCCACCATGCAGTTGATGCCCACCCGCGCCACCTCGTCTTCCAGCAGGAAGCGCGCGGCGGCCTCGGGCGTGGCCTGGGGGTGTTCCAGGTCGAAGGCGTAGCAGGCGTTGTCCAGGTGCGAGTGGCGGAAATTCAGCGCCTGGGCCGCGAAGAACACCGGGCCGCAGGCGTAGCCGGACATCTCCTGGCCCAGGACCAGGGCGTAGTCCTCGCCGCCGTAGACCGAGGCCGCGTGCCGCGCGCCGCGCGCCATGGCCCGCCAGAATTCGTTGCCCCCCGCGCCCAGCAGCTCCACGGCCCGCACGTAGCCCGCCGCGTCCCCGAAGCGCAGGCGCAGGCCCGCGTCCTGTTCCGTCACCAGCCCGCGTTCCATGGCCTCCGTGGCCCAGGACAGCGCCACCCCGGCGCTGATCACGTCCACGCCCTGGGCCTCCACCGCGCTCAGCAGTTCCAGCACGCGGCGCGGCTCCGTGAGCCCGAGCATGGAGCCGCAGCAGGCCATGTGCTCGTAGTCGTAGCCCACCAGGCGCGGCGCGGGATGGCCTGGCTCGTGCAGCGCGCCCAGGTGGATGCAGCCGATGGGGCAGCCCGCGCAGGCCGCCTTGCGCACGGGCAGCGCGTAGGGGATGCGCTCGCCGGAGATGGCCTCGCCGCGCGGGTCCGTGGTGGCCTGGAGGTTGCGCCAGGGCAGGGCGGACAGGGCGTTCATCTGCCCCAGGAGCTGCGCCGTGCCCGGGCCGCGATATTTTTCCAGGGCCGGGGACTGGGCGGCCAGGCGCGTCAGGTCGCGGACCAGGGCCGTGTGCTGCGGGCCGGGCGGCACGGGCAGCGGCCCGTCGCCCAGCACGGCCAGGGCCTTCAACCCCCGCGCGCTCAGCGCCGCGCCCAGGCCCAGGCGCCCGAAATGCCGGTAGCGGTCCACGGTGACGCAGGCGTAGGTGCAGCCCGTGTCCGCCGCCGGGCCGGTCACGGCCACGGACAGCCGCCCCCCGGCGCGCGGGCGCCCGGCGCGCACCGCGTCGTGCACGGCCTCGCTGGTCAGGCCCAGCAGGTGCCCCGCCGGGCTCAGCCGGGCCCCGTCGCGGCCCACGGTCAGCACGTGGGCCCCGGGCGCGCGGCCCGTGAGCACCAGGGCGTCCACCCCGCTGCGGCGCAGGGCCAGGGCCAGCCCGCCCCCGGCGTGGGACTCCGCGTACTGCCCGCTGTGCGGCGAGACGAACCCGCAGACGGTCTTGCTCATGGCCGGATACAGCCCCGTGAGCGGGCCGATGGCGAAGATCACGGGCCGTTCGGGCGACTGGGGCGGCGCGCCGGACGGGTCGCGCTCGGCGAACAGCGCGGCGGCCAGCCCGCTGCCCCCCAGGCACAGGGCGCTGCCGGAGAACGCCTCGCGGCGCACGCGGCCCGTGGCGAGGTCCACGCAAAGGATGGTGAAGGATGGGTTCGGCGGCATGGCAGGGTGGTGTCCGGGAGCGGGGGCGGCAGGGCTCCCCGCGCTCCGGCCTTGTGTACACACTCCCGCGCGCCTGTCAACGGCCCTTGGGATTGTTCGGCGGGGGCGTCGTGCGCAGGGATTTTTCCACGTTCAGGCGCGAGACCTTGGGCTGCATGCGCAGCTTGGAGTCCGTCATGGCGTCGATGGAGCGGTTGCGCAGGTCGGCCTTCTTGCGGGCCACGGCGCCCATCAGCAGGCCCATGGGCAGCGCGACCCAGACCAGGTCCCACTGCCCGAAGCCCACCGCCGCCACCCAGCAGGCCCCGCCCACGAGCATCCCCAGCATCCCGGAGCCCACCTGGCCCACGTACATGTTGCCCAGCCCCGGCCAGGCCAGGGACAGGACCAGCGCCGCGTCGGGGTTCTTCTTGCGGCGCATGATGCGGTTGGACTTCTCGGCCATGCGGGCGATCTGCTCGCGCTTCTTGATGTCGGAGGCCTTCTTTTCCTTGTCGAACACCGCCTCGGCGCTGGGCTTTTCCGCGCGCGGCGCCTGCAGGGAGACGCGGCCCTCGTCGCGGTCGTCCCAGGGCGATTTGCCCCGGATGATGACCCGGCCCGCCTCGCCGGAATGCTGCCCGTCGCCCGGCGCGCCGCGCTCGGGGAAGTCCTCCCCGTCGTCGTCGGCGTCCTCGTCGTCCGGATACGGGCGCGGGGCGGCGTCGGCGTCCTCGTCCTCCAGCTCCAGGCGGGGCGTCTGGGGCAGGTCCGCGCCCGACGGGTCGTATTCCACGGGCTCGCTGTGGGCCACCATGTCCGCCGGGACCGGGGGCACGCCCTCGTCCACGCGCTCGTGCTCGTGGCGGCGCGTCAGCTCGCGCACCTCGCGCACGAACTGCTTCTCGCCGAGGAAGCCCTCGTCGCGCAGCTCTTCGAGGCGGCGGATCTCGTCGGACAGGGTGCTCTTCTTGCTCACAGGACGCTCCGTGGGGGATGACCGGGGGACTATGCACGACTCCCCGGCGCCGCGCAAGACGCCGGGCCGGTTCCTTGCCTTCCGGGGCGGGAATTGCTAGCTTGTGAAGTTGCTCCGGGCGGCGCGCCGTCCGCTCCGGGGCGCCATTTTTTCCCGCCCGAGAGGACCACGGATGCCCTATCTGCAATGGGACGAGAGCTACGCCGTCGGCGTGGCCGAAATCGACGCCCAGCACCGCCGCCTGTTCGAACTGGTCGACTCCCTGCACCACGCCTGCGAGTCCGCATGCTCCCCCGGGGAGCTGATGCGGGCCGTGGAGGAGTTCGCGGAATACACCCGCCACCACTTCGCCACCGAAGAGCAGTACATGGACGAGTACGAATACGCCGGGCGGGAGGCGCACATCGAGGAGCACATGCTGTGCAGCATGAAGGCCGTGGAATTCTTCGGCCAGGGCGTGGTGGGCGACCCGGAGCTGCCCCGCCGGCTCCTGGACTATCTGGCGGACTGGCTGGTGCGGCACGTGCGGGGCACGGACCGGGGCCTGGGCCAGTTCCTGAACCGGCGCGGCCTGGCCTAGGCCGGGCGAGGAGGATTCCGTGGCGCTGATCTACCCCGCGCTCGAGGCGGGCGCCGACGTCTTCGATCGGCTGCACTGCTTCTGGGAGGGCGAACGCAACACCCGGCGGGTGGCCGCCGTGCTGGTCGCCGCCTTCGTGGGCTCGCTGGCGGTCATCGAGCTGAACCGCCTGGGCCTCGTCCACGGCCACCTGGGGCGCATCCTGCCCACCAACCTGTTCTACGCCGTGAACTTCGCCTTCACCCTGGTGCTGATCGTGGAAGTGGTGAGCATGATCTTCGTGCTGCCCAAATCCTTTTCACGCTCCGTGGGCAAGCAGTTCGAGATCCTGGCCCTGATCCTGATGCGCAACTCCTTCAAGGAACTGGTGAACATCCACACCGTGGTCCGCTTCCCCGAGGACATCGAGCCCTTCACGCGCATCCTGTCCGACGGCACAGGGGCCCTGGTGGTCTTCCTGCTGCTGGGCATCTACGCCCGGCTGCCCAAGCCCCACGACAAGGTCCGCGACGGCGGCGCCCTGTACACCTTCGTGATCACCAAGAAGGTCCTGGCCCTGGGCCTCCTGGCCGGGTTCTGCGGCATGGGCGCGTACAACGGCTGGGAGTTCCTCACCGGCGGGGACCTGGTGGACTTCTTCCAGGTCTTCTACACCGTGCTCATCTTCTCCGACATCTTCGTGGTGCTCATCTCCCAGCGCTACGTGCAGTCCTTCCACTCCGTGTTCCGCAACTCCGGCCTGGCCCTGACCACGCTGATCATCCGCCTGGCCCTGTCCTCGCCGCCGTACTGGAACGCGGCCCTGGGCGTCATCGCGGCGGGGTTCGCCGTGGTCCTGACCCTGGTCACCAACCTGCACCGCCCCAGGCGCGAGGAAGGCTGCAAGGGCTGACCCCGGCGCGCACCGCGCCACGCACGAACGGACGGGCCCCGGCGCATCCTCGCGATGCGCCGGGGCCCGTCCGTTCGCGGCCGCTGCCGTCCTAGACGGCCTTGTCGAGGTCCCTGTCCTTGGCGGGGCCCCGGGCCGGGGCGCTGCGCCGCTCCTCGCGCGCCTCGCGCTCCAATATCTCGCGGAACCGCCCGCGCGACTCCCGCCCCGCACGCAGCAGGAAAAACACCGCCCCGGCGGCGGCCAGCAGCAACAACAGCCAGCTCATGGACCCTCCTCGGGCGCTCCCGTGCGCCCTGCCGCCGCGCGCTGCCCCGCGCACGGGGGCTCGCAGGCGGCGTCGCGGGCGGCCTCGATC
>CAYUIN010000116.1:0-6957 GCA_964444695.1 uncultured Desulfocurvus sp. | reverse complement strand
CCGCGTGGTGGACTTCAGCCACAAGGAAGACGTGCCCAAGGGTTTCGATCGCGGCAAGAAGGGCAAGAAGGGCAAGCGCGACCGTCGCGGCTTCGAGCAGCAGGAGCCGCAGGGCACCCAGCCCATCAAGGCCGCCAAGCGCAAGGTGCGCATCGAGGACGCCATCCGCGTCTCCGACCTGGCCAAGAGCATGGGCGTCAAGGCCCAGGCCCTGATCAAGGTGCTCTTCGCCCAGTTCGGCGTCATGGCGACCATCAACCAGTCCCTTGACTTCGACACCGCCGCCCTGGTGGCGGCCGAGTTCGGCTACGAGGTGGAGAAGGTCGGCTTCTCCGAAGAGGAATACCTGGCCCCCAAGGACACGGACAAGCCCGAGGACCTCTCGCAACGCGCCCCGGTGGTGACCATCATGGGCCACGTCGACCACGGCAAGACCTCGCTGCTGGACGCCATCCGCAAGTCCAAGATCACCTCGGGCGAGGCGGGCGGCATCACCCAGCACATCGGCGCCTACGACGTGACCACCCCGCGCGGCAAGATCGTGTTCCTGGACACCCCGGGCCACGCCGCGTTCACCGCCATGCGCGCCCGCGGCGCCCAGGTGACGGACATCGTCATCCTGGTCGTCGCCGCGGACGACGGCGTCATGGACCAGACCCGCGAGGCCATCTCCCACTCCAAGGCCGCCGGCGTGCCGATCATCGTGGCCGTGAACAAGATGGACAAGCCCGAGGCCAACCCGGACCGCGTGATGCGCGAGCTGGCCGAGCACGGCCTGTCCCCCGAGGACTGGGGCGGCGAGACCATCTTCGTCAACGTCTCCGCCAAGACCGGCCAGAACCTGGACCAGCTCCTGGAGATGGTCCTGTTGCAGGCCGAGGTCCTGGAGCTCAAGGCCAACCCGGCCAAGCCCGCCGTGGGCCACATCGTGGAAGCCCGCCTGGACAAGGGCCGGGGCCCCGTGGCCACCGTGCTGATCACCGGCGGCACCCTGAAGACCGGCGACAGCTTCGTGTGCGGCGCGCAGTCCGGCAAGGTCCGCGCCATGTTCAACGACCAGGGCCGCAAGCTCAAGGAGGCCGGACCGGCCACCCCGGTTGAGGTCCAGGGCTTCGAGGGCATCCCCCTGGCGGGCGACCAGTTCGTCTGCGTGGAGGACGAGAAGGTGGCCCGGCGCATCGCGGGCAACCGCCAGCTCAAGGAGCGCGAGCGGCACCTGGCCCGCGAGTCCAAGGTCACCCTGGAGAGCTTCATGGCCTCCAAGCCGGGCGCCGAGGCCATGAGCCTCAACCTGGTGCTCAAGGCCGACGTGCAGGGATCCCTGGAAGCCATCGTGGACGCCCTCAAGAAGCTGTCCACCGACGCCGTGAAGGTGAACGTGATCCACGGCGGCGCGGGCGCCATCACCGAGTCCGACATCCTGCTGGCCGCCGCGTCCGAAGCCATCATCATCGGCTTCAACGTGCGCCCCACGGCCAAGATCAAGGAAGTCGCCGACCAGGAGAACGTGGACGTCCGCTTCTACGACATCATCTACAAGCTCGTGAGCGACGTGAAGGACGCCATGGCGGGCATGCTGGCCCCGGTGATCAGCGAGAAGTACCTCGGCCAGGCCGAAGTCCGCGACACCTTCACCATCCCCAAGGTCGGGACCATCGCGGGCTGCTTCGTGGTGGACGGCGAGCTGCGCCGCAACGCCAAGATCCGCCTGTTGCGCGACGGCGTGGTGGTCTACACCGGTTCCCTGTCGTCGCTCAAGCGCTTCAAGGACGACGCCAAGGAAGTGCGGCGCGGCTACGAGTGCGGCGCGGGCCTGGAGAAGTTCAACGACGTCAAGGTCGGCGACGTGATCGAGGCCTTCGAGGAAGTGGAAACCGCCGCGACCCTGGATTAAAATGGAGGCGACCCGGCCCGCCGGGCCCCGACGCGGGGCCCGGCGCCGGACCGGGAACGACATATGATACTGGGCGTCTTGACCCTCACCTTCCGGCTGCACGGCAACCGCTCCCTCAAGGGCAAGCGGCAGGTCGCATCCAGCCTGAAGACCAAGCTCCGCAACC
This sequence comes from uncultured Desulfocurvus sp., assembly GCA_964444695.1. Taxonomy (GTDB): domain Bacteria; phylum Desulfobacterota; class Desulfovibrionia; order Desulfovibrionales; family Desulfovibrionaceae; genus Desulfocurvus. The sequence continues at coordinate 4,897 of CAYUIN010000116.1, read as the reverse complement.
GCTTCAACGTGGCCGTGAGCGAGGTCGCCGCCCAGGACAGCCTGGACAAGCTGGTCCTGGCCGTGGCCACCGTGGCCCCGGACAGCGCGAAGACGCAGAGCCGACTGCAAAAGGCCCTGATGCACGCCCAGGAGGCCACCAGCGAAGAGCTGGTGGACAGCGCCATGGAAATTTTCTCCGCCGATGACGAGGCGGACAACGGATTCTAGACATGCAGCACTCAGGTTCCAGACGCTCCCACAGGATGGGAGACCAGATCATGCGCGAGGTCTCCGAGATGCTCGCCCTGGAGGTCTCCGACCCCAGGCTGTCCATGGTCACGGTCAGCGGCGTGCGGATGAACAAGGACCTGTCCATCGCCGAGGTGCTGTGGTCCGCCTCCGCCGGGGCCGACGTGGCCGCCGTGCAGGCCGGGCTGGAAAAGGCGACCCCCTTCCTGCGCGGGCGCCTGGGCAAGCGGCTGAAGACCAAATTCATCCCCAAGCTCGTTTTCCGGCACGACGACTACCTCGAGGACATGGTGTATGGACACGGCCCTGAAGGGAATTAGCGCCGCGCTCACGGGCGGCGGCAGCTTCCTCGTGGCCGCCCACACCGGGCCCGACGGCGACGCCATCGGCTCCACCTTCGCCATGGGCCACCTGCTGGCGACCCTGGGCAAGCGCGTCGTGCTCTACAACGGCAGCGGCCTGCCCGAGCAGTACGCCTGGCTGAACCCGCCCGTGCCCCTGGTCGACCAGCTGCCCGACGAGGAGTTCGACTGGCTCATCGCCCTGGACAGCGGCTCCAAGGCCCGCCTGGGCGACGCCCTGGCCTCGCGCTTCGGCACCAGCGGGACCATCAACATCGACCACCACCTGGACAACCCCCACTACGCCCAGCTCAACTGGGTGGACACGGAGTTCTCCTCTGTGGGCGAGATGATCGCCCTGCTCGCCACGGACCTGGGCGTGCCCCTGTCCGGCGCCCTGGGCGAGGCCGTGTACGCGGCCATCGTCACCGACACGGGCTATTTCAGCTACGGCAACACCCGCCCCCGGACCCTGGAAATGGCCGCCGAGATCCTGCGCCAGGGACTGAACCCGGCGGATTTCAACGCCAAGCTCCAGAACCAGTGGTCCCTGGCCCGGCTCAAGCTGTGGTCCATGGTCTTCGAGACGGCGGAACTGCATTTCTGCAACCGGGTGGGCCTACTTCGCATCACCGAGGCCATGCTCGAGACCACGGGCACCCAGACGGCGGACACCGACGGCGTGGTCAACTACCTGCGCCGGGTGCGCGGGGTGCGCGCGGCCATCTGCCTGCGCGAGGACGGCCCGGAGCTGACCAAGGTCAGCCTGCGCTCCTCGGGCGAGATCAACGTGCAGGTCATCGCCGCCGAACTGGGCGGCGGGGGCCACAAGAACGCGGCGGGCTGCGTCGTCGCCGCGCCCATGGACAAGGCCCGGGAGATCGTCCTGGAAGCCGCCGGACGACACCTGGGGTGCGGCTAGGATGGGCAGGGCCCGCAAGCGCAGCAAGAGCCAACTGGACGGAATCCTGGTCCTGGACAAGCCCAACGGCCCGACGTCGGCGGGTTGCCTGGCGGCCATCCGCCGGGGCCTGGACCAGGGCAAGATAGGCCACGCGGGCACCCTGGACCCCATGGCAACCGGCGTGCTGCTGGTGTTGCTGGGCCAGGGCACCAAGCTGGCGCCCTTCCTCACCGAGGGCAGGAAGACGTATCTGGGCAGCCTGAAGCTGGGCCTGGAGACGGACACCTACGACATCCAGGGCCAGGTGGTCGCGCAAAAGCCGTTTGACCACCTGAGCGCGGAAGATGTAGAAAGAGAAATTCTCTCCTGGACGGAACTCACCGAACAGGACGTGCCGCCGGTCTCGGCGGCCAAGCACCAGGGCAAGCCGCTGTATGCCCTGGCGCGCGCGGGCGCCGAGGTGCCCGTGAAGACGAAGGCGGTAGAAATTTTCTCGGCCGAGGTCCTGGAAACGGACCTCCCGGGAATGCGTTTCCGGATCACCGTGAGCGCCGGCACCTACGTACGGTCCCTGGTCCACAGCTTGGGGATGCGACTGGGGTGCGGGGCGACCCTCACGGAACTGATCCGGGAACGATGCCATCCCTTCGGGCTCGAACAGGCCGTCTCCCTGGACGACCTGCTGGCCGAGCCCGAGCGGTTTCCCGAACGGGTCATCCCCATGCGGGACGCCCTGCCGCACTGGCCCCGCGTCGCCCTCTCCGAGGAGCAGACGCTGGCGGTGAAGAACGGCACGTGGCTCCCCGTGGCGCAGGCCCCCGCCCCCGGGGCGGACGGGACACCAGGGGAACGCGCGGTCCTGGCGGACCAGGACGGGGCCCCCGTGGCCCTGGCCGAAGCCGCCCCGCGCGACGGCGCCGTGTTGTGGTCCATACTGCGGGGCCTGTGGTAAGCCCCACCGCCGATGACGGCACCCAAACTGGAGGATATCGCTGTGGTCATGACTGCCGAAGACAAGGCACAAGTGATTGAGGAGTACAAGCTGGCCGACAAGGACACCGGCTCGCCCGAAGTGCAGATCGCGCTGCTCACGCACCGCATCTCGTACCTGACCGAGCACTTCAAGGTCCACGCCAAGGACTTCCATTCCCGCACCGGCCTGCTGAAGCTCGTCGGCCAGCGCCGGAAGCTCCTGAACTACCTCAAGAAGAAGGACGTCCAGCGCTACCGCGACCTGATCGCGCGCCTGGGTCTGAGAAAGTAGTTCCACGGACGGGGGCTTTCCACGGGGAAAGCCCCCCTCCCCTTTGAAGGGATTCGCTGTGAGGTTGCGACGATGCGGCGTCCCCGGACGCCATATCCTCCCAACTTTACAGCAGCCGTCCTTCAAAGGGGACCGGGCGGCCAGTGCGCCGCCCCAACTTCCCAACATCAAGAGGACATCCAAATGACACTGACCTTCGATCCCAAGCGCGTGACGGCCAACGTCGGCGGGCGCGAGATCATCATGGAAACCGGCAAGTTGGCCAAGCAGGCCCACGGCGCCGTGTGGGTCCAGTGCGGCGGCACGGTGGTCATGGTCACCGCCGTGACCCAGCCCCTGCCCGAAGACAAGGGCTTCTTCCCGCTGACCGTGGAATACAAGGAACTGGCGTACGCCGCCGGCCGCATCCCGGGCAGCTTCTTCCGCCGCGAGATCGGCCGCCCCTCCGAGCGCGAGGTCCTGGTCTGCCGCCTCATCGACCGGCCCCACCGCCCCCTGTTCCCCGAAGGCTTCCGCGACGAGGTCCAGATCATCGCCCAGGTGCACAGCGCCGACGACGAGAACGATCCCGACGTGCTGGCCATCTGCGGCGCCTCCGCGGCCCTGCACATCTCCAAGATCCCCTTCCTGGGCCCGGTGGCGGGCGCGCGCATCGGCCGTGTGAACGGCGAGTTCGTGTTCAACCCGACCTACGCCCAGGTCCAGGAGAGCGAGCTGAACATCGTCGTCGCGGGCACCAAGGACGCCGTGGTGATGGTCGAGGGCATGGCCAACTTCGCCCCCGAGTCCCTGATCGCCGACGCCATCGAGTGGGGCCATCAGCAGATGCAGCCCCTGCTCGCCGCCCAGGAGGAGCTGCGCTCCCTGTCCGGCAGCGTGGCCAAGCTGGAGACCGCCGCCCCGGCGGTGGACGCCGAGATGGTCGCCGCCGTCGAGGAACTGGCCGTCCCGGCCCTGGAAAAGGCGCTGTTCATCCCCACCAAGAAGGAGCGCTACGCCGCCAAGGACGAGGTCAAGGACAGCGTCAAGGCCGCCCTGACCGAGCGCTTCGGCGAGGAGGCCCCGGCGCGCCTGAAGCCCCTGGGCGACGTGCTCAAGGACATCACCAAGCGCATCGTGCGCGAGCGCATCAAGACCGCGAAGACCCGCATCGACGGCCGCGGCCTGACCGAGGTCCGGCCCCTGGGCATCGAAGTGGGCGTTTTGCCGCGCACCCACGGCTCGGCCCTGTTCAGCCGCGGCGAGACCCAGGGCATGATCACCGCCACCCTGGGCTCCACCCGCGACGAGCAGCGCACCGACTCCCTGATGGGCGACGACGTCAAGCGCTTCATGCTGCACTACAACTTCCCGCCCTACTGCGTGGGCGAGGTCAAGTTCATGCGCGGGCCCTCGCGCCGCGACATCGGCCACGGCACCCTGGCGCTTCGCGCCATCACGCCCATCCTGCCCGACCAGGAGAAGTTCCCCTTCACCCTGCGCGTGGTCTCCGAGATCCTGGAGTCCAACGGCTCCTCGTCCATGGCCACCGTGTGCGGCGCCTCCCTGGCGCTGATGGACGCGGGCGTGCCCGTGTCCGACCCCATCGCGGGCGTGGCCATGGGCCTGATCAAGGAAGGCGACGAGTACCTGGTGCTGACGGACATCCTCGGTGACGAGGACGCCCTGGGCGATATGGACTTCAAGGTCGCGGGCTCCAAGGACGGCGTGACCGCCATCCAGATGGACATCAAGATCACCGGCATCCCGTCCGACGTGCTCAGAAGCGCCCTGGCCCAGGCCAAGGAAGGCCGCCTGCACATCCTCGGCGCCATGAACCAGGTCCTGCCCGCGGCCCGGCCCGAGCTGTCCGACCTGGCCCCGCAGCTGGAGATCCTGCACGTCAATCCGGAGAAGATCCGCTCCGTCATCGGCCCCGGCGGCAAGAACATCAAGGCCATCACCGCCGCCACCCAGGCCAGCATCGACATCGAGGACGACGGCAGCGTGATGATCTTCGCGCCCAACGCCGAGTCCATGGCCCTGGCCAAGGAAATGGTCATGTACCACGACCAGACCGCCGAGGTGGGCAGGAACTACGACGGCCGCGTGACCAAGGTCATCGACTGCGGCGCCGTGGTGGAGATCCTGCCCGGCCTGGACGGCCTGGTGCACATCT
>CAYUIN010000115.1:0-7000 GCA_964444695.1 uncultured Desulfocurvus sp. | reverse complement strand
AGCTTCAAGAAGCAGTCCGGCATCGAGGAAGTGCTGGTGGAGAAGGGCGCGGGCCTGTCCTCCGACGTGCTTCAGGCCAAGTACAAGCTCTCCGGCGCCCTGGGCATCCAGGTGGCCGTCGAGGGCCAGCTGGCCAACGCCAAGAGCCGCTTTTTGGCCGTCTACGGCTTCGAGGTGGACGACGCGGGCGTGCAGGCCTTCGAGCTGCCGGACGTGCCGTACCAGCGCATCCCCGCCTCCCTGGACGACGCCATCTCCGTGGCCCTCAAGGAGAACCCCCAGATCACCATGGCCCAGAAGGCCATCCAGGCCGCCGAGGGCGCCGTGACCGCCGCCGAGGCCGCGTTCTACCCGTCCTTCAACGCCTACTGGGAATACCAGCGCAAGGAGAACGACCAGGGCAAGCGCGACACCGTGCAGCTGGAACAGCGCTTCGGCGTGGAATACAACTACAACCTGCTCAACGGCGGCGGCGACGTGGATACCCTCAAGGCCGCCACCCACGACAAGCTCGCGGGCATCAACAGCCTGAAGGACCTGGAGCGCACCGTGGAAGAGTCCGTGCGCACCTCCTGGCAGAACCTGCTCACCGCCCGCGCCCGGGCCGAGTGGTTCCGCAGCCAGACCAGCATCCTGGAAGGCTTCCTGGAACTGGCCCGCAAGGAGCGCAAGCTGGGCAACCGCTCGCTGCTGGACGTGCTGTCCGCCGAGACGGACTACTATTCCGCCCAGATTCAGCTGGTGGGCGCCGAGTACGATCAGATGCTCGAGGCCTACAACCTGCTGTTCGCCATGGGCCGCCTGGAGCTGGACCTGTTCCTGTAGCGGGAGCCGCCTGTTGCACCCCGCGTAATCATCGCCGCAAGGACCGGCAGGCCCGACGGGTCTGCCGGTCTTTTTCTCCCTTCCGCCAGGACGCGCCGCCATGCACGAACTCACCCGCCGCCTCGCCGCCCACCCCGCGCGCACGGCGGAGTTGTGCCTGGCGACCTTCCTGCTGAACCTCCTGGCCCTGGCGGACACCATCTACGTGATGATCCTGCTGCGGCGCTACATCCAGCACGGATTCGACGGCACGCTGCTGCTGCTCACCGCCGGGGCCCTGGTGGCCGTGGCCATGCAGTGGGGCCTGACGCGGGCCCGGGGCGTGCTGGCCGCGAACCTGGGCGCGGGCGAGGACGAGCGCCTGGCCGACGCGGTGCACGCCGCCCTGGCCGGGGCCACGCTGCCCGCCCTGCAGGAGGTCGGCCGCGAGCGCGCCTCCCAGGCCGCCTCGGACCTGGCCGACGTCCAGGCCGGCTGCGACGGGGGCGCCGTCACCGCCCTGCTGGACGCGCCGTTCTCGCTGATGTTCGCGGCCAGCGTCTATTTCCTGTCCCCGCTGCTGGCGGGCATCACGGCCCTGGGCATCGCGGCCTCGCTGGCCGTGGGCTGGGCGGGCGCGGGCAAGAGCCGCGAGAGCGCCCGCGCGCTGACCGAGGCCGTGGGCGAGGGCCGGGCCATCCTGTATTCCTCGGGTTTTGCGGCGGACACCGTGCGCGTCTGGCGCGGGGCGCCGTTCTACCGCGCCCTGTTCCGCGCGGCGCAGGCCCGGGTGGCCGCGCTGCGCGGCGTGCTGGAGGACGCCCGGGGCCTGGCCCTGTCCCTGGGCATGGGCGTGGGCGTGGTGGTCCGCGTGGCGCTGTACGCTGTGGGCGCCAAGCTGGTGGTGGAAGGCAGGCTCAGCGTGGCCGCGCTCATCGGCGTGAGCATCATGGGCTCCTACGCCATGGCCAAGGCCTCGGGCGCCGTGCAGGTCGGGCGCCTCATGGCCCGCTCCCGCGAGGCCCTGGAACGCCTGGGCGCGCTGACCGCCCTGCCGCGCGAGGCCGGGGCCGGGCTGCGGCCAGAGGGCTGGGACGGGGCGCTGGAACTGCGCGGGCTGGGATTTTCCTTCGGCGGTCAGCCGCTGTTCTCCGGGCTCGACCTGCGCCTGCCCCGGGGCGGGGTGCTGGCCGTGCGCGGGCACAACGGCTCGGGCAAGACGACCCTCGTGCGCCTGCTGGCGGGCCTCGTGCCGCCCGGCGAGGGCGCCGTCCTGGCCGGAGACGCGTCCCTGGCGGACATCGACCCGGCCTGGTGGCGGGCCCGGCTGTGCTACCTGCCCCAGGAGCCGTTCTTCCTGGCCGGGACCGTGCGCGAGAACATCCTCATGGGCCTGGACGGCGCCGGTCCCGACAATTCCGCCGACGCCGCGCCCGGCGATCCGCCCGGCGCCGCACAGGACGTGGTCCGCGAGGTGGTGCGCGCCGCGCGGCTGACCCAGTTCCTGGACACCAGCGCCCACGGCGTGGAAACCCAGCTGGCCGACGCCGGGCGCACGCTGCCCGTGGGCATCCGCAAGCGCCTGGCCCTGGCCCGGGCCCTGGCCCGCCTGCACACCGGCCAGGCCCGCCTGGCCCTGCTGGACGAGCCCACGGCGGGCATGGACGAGGAGGGCGCGCAGGCGGTGTACGAGGCCATGAACGCCATGGCCCGCGCGGGGCTGGCCATCGTCGCCGTGACCTCGGACCAGAACATCCTGCGCGGGGCCCGGGCCGTGCTGGACCTGGGCGTGAAGCCCGTGCCCACGGTGACGCCCGCCGCCCGGGGCGGGGAGGGCGCGCCATGAGGGAGCTTCTGCGCCGCCTGCGCCTGCAACCCTGGCTCACGACCCAGCTCCTGGGCGCCTCGGCCATGGTCAACCTGCTGTCCTTCGCCTCGCCGCTGTTCGTGATGCTGATCCTGGGGCAGTACGTGGAATCCGGCTTCGACGGCACCCTGGTCACGCTGTCCACGGGCATGTGCATCGCCCTTCTGATGCAGGTCGCCTTCCGCCAGCTGCGCACGCAGATGGCCGCCCGCCTGTCCGAGGAGCCGGACCGCGCCCTGGCCCAGGCCGTGTTCGAGGGCCTGGCCCGCTCGCGCACCCGGGCCCTGAACATGGTGCCCGAGGCCAAGCGCCGCGAGATCCCCGGCATGCTCCACGCCGTGCAGGCCGCCCACTCCCCGGTCACCGTCGCCGCCGCCCTGGATGGGCCCTTCGCGCTGCTCTTCGTCCTATCCGCCTTCGCCTTCAGCACGCTGATCGGCGTCCTGGGCCTGGCCTTCGTGGCCTGGACGCTGGTCTCCGGCGTCCTGGCCCTGCGCGGCACGCTCACGGTCTCGCGCGACGCCGAGCGCGCCGGGGCCGTGGTCCGGGGGCTGACGGGGATGGTCGTGGACGGCGCGGACACCGTGCGGGCCTTCGGCGCCGCCGGGCACACCGCCGCCCAGTGGCGGCAGGAGGCGGGCCGCGCCCTGGCCCTGCGCCGGGCCCTGTCCGCCGTGCGCACGCGCGTGGGCGGCGGGCAGAGCACCCTGGCCGTGCTGGCCCGTGTGCTGATCTACGCCGTGGGCGCCAAGCAGTGCGTGCTGGACGAGATGAGCTTCACCGGGCTCATCGTGGCCAACATCTTCATCTCCCGCGCCGTGCGCCAGGCCGTGGCCTTCGTCTCCGCCGGAGACCAGCTTTCCCGCGCCGGGGTCGCCCTGGCGGAGCTGCGGGAATTCACGCGCATCCCCCTGGAGCCCACGCGCGGCACGGCGCTGAGGCGCTACTCCGGGCGGCTGGAACTGCGCGACCTGGCCTTCGCCCACCCCGGCAGCAGCGGGCCGCTGTTCGAGTCCCTGAACCTGAGCCTGGCCCCGGGCAGCCTGACGGTCTTCTTCGGGCGCAACGGCTCGGGCAAGACCACTCTGACCCGGCTGCTCACGGGCGTGCTGGAACCCATGCGCGGCGAGATCCTGGCCGACGGCATCACCCTGCGCCAGCTGGCGCCGGACTGGTGGCGCTCGCAGCTCGTCTACCTGCCCCAGGAGCCGACCTTCCTGAACGGCACCATCCGCGACAACGTGCTGCTGGGCGCGCCTCAGGAGGCCGAGGCGGACTTCGAGGCCCTGGCCGGACGCGCCGGGCTGACGCGCTTTCTCTCCGGCCTGCCCCAGGGCGCGGACACGCCCGTCGAGGACGCGGGCCGCAGGCTGCCGCTGGGCGTGCGCAGGCGCATCGCCCTGGCCCGGGCCCTGGCCACGGGCGGGCGGCTGGCCCTGCTGGACGAACCCTTCGAAGGGCTGGACGAGGACGGAATCCAGGCGGTAGGCTCGGCCATGGCCGAACTGCTGCGCTCCGGAGCCACGGTCCTCGTGTTCACCCACGACCCCGCGCCCTTCGCGCGGGCCGGACTCTTCGTGAACCTGAACGCCAAGCCCGTGCCCGAGATCCGGGACGGCGGCGCGCGGACCCAAGGCGCGCCCCAGGCGGGCAAAGAGAACGACCATGGCCGATGACACCACCGCCAAGGCCCCCCAGGCCCCGGGCCCGGCGCCCGGACCCGCCGCCCCCGACTCCGGGGACGAGGCCCGCGCCTCGCGCACCGCGCGGCTGTTCCTGTGGCTGACCGTGCTGCTGCTTTGCTCCTCCCTGGCCTGGGCCGCCGTGGGCACCCTGGACATCGTCTCCACCGCCTCGGGCGAGGTCATCCCCAGCACCAAGGTCAAGAGCGTGCAGCACCTCGAAGGCGGCATCATCAGCGCCATCCGCGTGCGCGAGGGCGACGCCGTGACCGTGGGCCAGCCCCTGGTGGAGCTGGAGGAGACCATCTCCGGCGCCAGCGTGGAGGAGCTGGAGGTGCGCATCACGGCCCTCATCGCCGAGATCGCCCGCCTGAGCGCCCTGTCGCGCGGGCTGGACAGGATCGAATTTCCGGGCGGTTTCGAGCAGGCCCACCCCGACCTCGCCGCCCAGAACCGCGAACTGTTCCAGACCAGCCTGTCCCGCCTGCAAAGCGACCTCGCCGCCCAGCGCGAGAACATCGTCCAGCGCCAACAGGACATCGTCGAGATCGAGGCCCGGATCCGCAACAACCTGGAAAGCCTGCGCCTCGTGCGCGAGCAGCTGCGCATCAGCGGGGAGCTCCTCCAGGAGGAGCTGACCACCATGTACAAGCACCTCGCCTTCCAGCGCGACGAGACCCAGCTCGTGTCCCAGATCGAACAGGACCGCGCCGCGCTGCCCCGGGCCCGCTCCTCCCTGGCCGAGGCCCGCGAGCGGCTGAAGAAGATCGAGACCGCATTCCGCGAGCAGGCCCGCGAAGACCTCATGAAGCGCCGCCAGGAACACGACGAATTCACCCAGCGCATGCGCCGCTTCGAGGACAGCCTCAAGCGCACCGTGATCCGCTCCCCCGTGGACGGGCTGATCAAGAAGCTGCACTTCGTCACCGTGGGCGGCGTGGTCCAGGCCGGAGACACCATCGTGGACATCGTCCCGTCCTCGGACCGCCTGGTGGTGGAGGCCCACCTGCCCATCTCCGACATCGGCTACGTCCAGGTGGGACAGCGCGCCGTGGTCCGCCTGGCCTCGCGCGACGCCGCCCGCTTCGGAAAGCTCGAAGGCTCCGTGCAGCACGTCAGCCCCGACACCTTCACCACCCCCGACGGCCGCACCTACTACTCCGTGCGCATCATCACCGAGGGCGACTCCTTCCGCCACGGCGACTTCGAATACAAGCTGATCCCGGGAATGATCGTCCTGGCCTCCATCCACACCGGCACCCGCACCGTGCTGGAATACCTCCTGGATCCGTTCGTGGGCTCCCTGGGCCAGGCCATGCAGGAACGCTGACCGTGCGCGTGCTGCTCAGCCATCCCAACTTCCCGGGCCAACTGCGCCACGTGGCCCAGGCCCTCGGGTCGCACAAGGACAACGTCGTCGTCTTCGCCACCAAGAACCCGCGCCCGGAATGGCGCATCCGGGGCGTCAGCAAGGTCCTCTACACCCCGGACGACGCCTCCGGCCTGACCCCGCACCGCCTGGTGGAACCCATGCAGGAGGCCGTGCTCCAGGGCGAGGCCATGCACCGCGTCGCCCACCGCCTGAAGGCCGACGGCTTCACCCCGGACGTGATCTACGCCAACTCCGGCTGGGGCAGCACCCTGTACCTGCGCGACGTCTGGCCCGACGTGCCGCTGATGTGCTACTTCGAATGGTTCTACGACCCCCAGGGCGCCGACGCCCGCTTCGGCGCCGGGCAGGTCGGCGACGGCTACGTCCCGCCCAAGCTGATGCGCACCAGAAACGCCAGCATCTTCAACGATCTGTGGACCTGCGACCAGGGCCTTTCGCCCACCGCCTGGCAGCGCTCCCAGTTCCCGGCCGAATACCAATGCAAGATCGAGGTCCTGCACGACGGCGTGGACACGGACTTCTTCTCCCCGGGCACGGGCGCGCGACCGGCCGTCCCCGGCTGCGACACCGCCGCCATGGACGAGATCGTGACCTTCGCCGGACGCGGCATGGAGCCCTATCGCGGCTTCCCGCAGTTCATGAAGGCCGCCGAGCTGGTCCTCAAGCATCGCCCCCGGGCCCACGTGATCGTCGCGGGCTCGGACCGCGTCTGCTACGGCTCCCCGCGCGAGGACGGCAAGTCCTGGAAGGACCACATGCTCGAAACCCTGGACCTGGACCGCTCCCGACTGCACTTCGTGGGTTCGCTGCCCTACGGCGCCTACCGCGACCTGCTGCGGGCCTCCACCGTCCACGTCTATCTCACGCGGCCCTTCGTCCTGTCCTGGTCCTTCATCGAATCCATGGCCTGCGGCTGCACCCTGGTCGCCTCGGACACCGAACCCGTGCGCGAGGCCGTGAGCCACGACCACTCGGCCCTGCTGTGCGACTTCTTCGAACCCGAACAGTTCGCCGAAGCCGTCTGCCGCGCCCTGGCCGACCCGGCCCTGGCGGAGCGCCTGTCCACCGCCGCCCGCCAGACCGCCGTGGACCGCTACAGCCTGCGCACCCTGGTCCCCAAACACCTGGCCCTGCTGCGGCGCACCGCCGAGGCGCGCCGGGGGCAGGGGGCTTAGGAGGCAGGGGCTCGGGGTGGTCGGTCGTGGAAAATGGCGGGCCGGGTGCCCGTGGGCTCGGGCAGGGGCCTCCGGCGGC
>CAYUIN010000114.1:0-7008 GCA_964444695.1 uncultured Desulfocurvus sp. | reverse complement strand
CGGGACCATGGGCGCGGCCCTGGCCGTGGCGGCCTGGCTGCGCGGGGCCGAGGTCACGGCGGTCTGCGGGCCCATGGGCCTGTGGCTGCCGGACGGCATGCGCCGCGTGGACGTGGGCAGCGCGCGGGAGATGCACGAGGCCGCCCTGGACCTGTTCGGCGCCTGCGACTGGGCCTGCTGCACGGCGGCGGTGGCGGACTTCCGGCCCGTGCCCCTGGCGGGCGGAGGCAAATTCAAGAAGGAGGCGGGCGGCCTGTCCGTGACCTTCGAGGCCAATCCGGACATTTTGGCGGCCATGGGCGTGGCCAAGGCGGACGGGCAGCGGTTGGCCGGGTTCGCGGCCGAGGCCGTGGACCTGGAGGCCAACGCCCGGGGCAAACTGGCGCGCAAGAACCTGGACCTCATCGTGGCCAACGACGTGACCTGCCCGGGCAGCGGTTTCGCGGCCCCCACCAACGCCGTGCTGGTGCTCGACGCGGCTGGCCGCAGCGAGACCTGGCCCGCCCTGCGCAAGACCGAGGTGGCCTGGAGGATCTGGGATTGGATGCTCGCTCTCTAGGCCTGCGCGAAGATCTGCGCATCTGGTACAACGACGGCCTGCGCTTCGTGTTCTGCGACCAGGACGTGGACCAGACTCGCGCAACGGCCCAGCCCGTCGCCCGGACGGGCGCGCAGACAGGTGCCATGTGCGCGTCGTCGCAAGGCACCGCAGGGTCCACCACGGCCGGTGCGAAACCCGCCGCTGCCATGCCTGGCCCCGCCGGTGCGGCCGGGTCGGGCACTGCGGCCAGTCCTCAGAGCCGCCCCGTCCAGCCCTCCCGCAGCGCGACCACCCCGCAGCATGGTAGCCCCGCCGCCCAGGCACCCGCCGCACCCGCGCCGCCCTCTCCCGAACCCGTGCAACCCCACGCGGGGGGGACGCTGTCCGTGTTCCCGTGGGACGAGTTCCGGCCCAAGCTGGTCACGCCCAGCCGCACGGTATGGACCTACTGGGAGCTGGGCCAGGACTTCGGGCCCAACCCCGACGACGCCCGGCGCGAGCTGTTCAAGACCATCATCAAGCATCTCAACTGGCCCGGCGGTTCCATCGCCTTCTGGCCTCTGTCCTTCGAAAGCGGCGGGGCGCTTATCGCCAACAAGGGCTCGTTCCTGCGCGGCGTGCGCGAGACCGGAGCGGGCACGGTGATCTGCTTTGGCCAAAAGGCCTTCAAGACCCTTTTCCCGCGCGAGCGCTACGGCCTGGGGCGCCACTCCCTGCCCGGCCTGACCGTCATCGCGCTGCAGGGCCCCGGCGCCATGCTCGGCGGCGACGCCCAGGCCAAGCGCCAGGTCTGGGACACCCTGCGTTCTCTGCGCTTCTAGTTCCGTCCTCTCTCTTCGACCTCGGCGGTGCCGGGCATCCTCCTGCGCCGCGACAGTCCACTTTTTCCAACCCGCCTGTCCCGGACCAGTCCCGCAGTTCCGGCTGATTTTCCGGATTGTCTTGCCCAGGCCTTTTCCCTGGGGTACTCTTGAGCCATGTCTTTGTTCAGACAACCGGCATGGTTATCCTTCCACCGCCAAGACAAGGCGGCGAAATCCCGCAGTGACGCGTCGCGGCGCCTTCCATGGCTGTTGCTGTGTCTGGTGATGGTCATCGCCGCCTTGGCCTCCCTCGGCCATGCGCAGTCCCAGGCCGACGAACGGGCAGGGCAGTACAGCGTCCTGGTAGTCGACATCAACGGGCCCATCACCCCGGCGACCGATTCGCTTTTGAATGACGCTTTGTATGACGCCGTGGATCAGGACCACGACGCGCTGCTCGTGGTGCTGGATACACCCGGCGGCCTCGTCAGTTCCATGCGCTCCATGGTGGCGGCGATGCTCAACGCCCAGCTTCCCGTCTTCGTCTGGGTTGGGCCGCGCGGGGCGCGGGCGGCCTCGGCGGGGGTGTTCCTGGTGGCGGCGTCCACCATCGCGGGCATGAGCCCGCAGACCACCATCGGCGCGGCCAGCCCCGTGAGCATGGACGGAAAGGACGTCGGCGAGACCATGCAGTCCAAGATCAAGAACGATCTGATGAGCTTCGTGCGCGGGCTGGCCGAGGCGCGGGGCCGCAATGCGGACTGGTATCAGCGGGCCGTGGACGACGCCGTGAGCATCACCGCCGCCGAGGCCGCCATGCTCGGCGTGGTGGAGATGCTGGCCGACAGTCCCGAGGACTTCCTGCGACAGATCGCCTCGCGCGGAGTGGATTTCGGGGGCGCGCGCCTGTCCCTTGCCGGGCGCGAACTGCGCACGGTGCCCTATGAACCCGGGGTGACGCACAAGCTTCTGTCCTGGCTCCTGGACCCGCAGATCGCCTATCTGCTCCTGCTGGGCGGCATGGCCGGGCTGTTCTTCGAATTCACGACCCCGGGCGCCATCTTCCCGGGCGTGTTCGGAGGCTTGTGTTTGCTGCTGGCCCTGTACGCCCTGTCCGTGCTGCCGACCACGGCGGCGGGCATCTTGCTGATCCTCTTCGCCGTTGTCCTGTTCATCCTGGAGATCTTCATCACCAGCTTCGGGATGCTCGGGCTCACGGCCCTGGTCTCGCTGTTCATCGGCTCCCTGCTGCTGTTCAGGCCCACACCCGGACTGGGCGGCGTGCCCGTTTCGACCGTTGTCGCCACCAGCGCGGGCCTGGCCCTGCTCATGAGCTGGTGCCTGTACGTCATCACCCGCTCCCAGCGCAGCCGCAAGGTCCACGGGCTGGACGCCCTGCACGGTATGACGGCCCGTGTGACGGACTGGACCGCGGACGGCGGGCGCGTGTTCGTGCGGGGCGAATCCTGGAAGGCCCGGGCCGCCTTCGAGACGCAGATCTCCGAAACCATGTCCGTGCGCATCGTCGGACACGAAGGCACGACGCTTTTGGTCGAACCCGAGATGCAATTGAGCCAGGGGAATCCGGACCAAAGCATTATAGACCGAAATATTTAGATTTTCACGACACATTGCGGCCTCGATTCAGCGCATGGCGCATCCTCTGCCGTCCTCGAAAACGGTAGGACCAAGCGGCCATGACAGTATTATGAACCGAATCCAAACGTCAGCACCCTGGCGTCCACAACAAACGGCTCAGTCGCCGACGGAGGGGAATCCATGTTGTTCAGCGTGTTACCAATAGTTATCATAATTGTCCTGTTCCTGGCGGCGTCGCTGCGCGTGCTCAACGAGTACGAGCGCGGCGTCATCTTCCGCCTGGGCAGGATCATCGACGCCAAAGGTCCGGGGCTGATCATCCTCATCCCGGTCATCGACCGCATGACCAAGGTCAGCCTGCGCATCGTGACCCTGGACGTCCCCAACCAGGACGTGATCACCAAGGATAACGTGAGCATCAAGGTCAACGCCGTGGTCTACTTCCGCGTCATCGACCCGGTGAAGGCCATCGTCGAGGTCGAGGATTTCATGTTCGCCACATCCCAGCTGGCGCAGACGACCCTGCGCAGCGTGTGCGGCGGGGTGGAGCTGGATGAGATCTTGTCCCACCGGGACAAGGTCAACACCCAGATTCAGGAAATCCTGGACCTGCATACCGACCCCTGGGGCATCAAGGTCAGCACTGTGGAGCTGAAGTACATCGACCTGCCCCAGGAGATGCAGCGCGCAATGGCCAAGCAGGCCGAGGCCGAGCGCGAACGCCGGGCCAAGGTCATCAACGCGGAAGGCGAATTCCAGGCCGCCGCAAAATTGTCCGAGGCCGCCGGAATCATTTCCCAGCATCCGGAAGCCTTACAACTCAGGTACTTGCAGACCATGCGCGAGATGGCAGCGGAAAGCCGGTCGGCTACCGTGTTGCCCATACCCCTTGATTTTTTCCGCATGAACTGGAAAGCTGTCGCCACGAAGGACGAAGAATAAGCAGCAGATGTTTCCCGTGAAACACTGAGCCCACCCTCGCAAAGTCCAAGCCGGGGCGAAATCCTTCGCCCCGGCTTTTTTGTTCACCTCAGCCACAAGGTCCACAGCAGATGAAAATTCTTATTACCGGAGCGGCAGGCTTCATCGGCTATCACTTGAGCAAGCGTTTGCTGTCCGAAGGGCACACCGTCGTCGGCCTGGATAACCTGAACGACTACTATTCGGTCGAGCTCAAGAAAGCGCGCCTGGCGCAACTGCTGGATCACTCCTCCTTCAGCCACGCCAACATCAACCTGCAAGACGCGGACGACATGGATGCCCTGTTCAAGAAAGAAGGCTTCACACATGTCATGAACCTCGCCGCGCAGGCGGGTGTGCGCTACAGCCTGGAGAACCCCCGGTCGTATATCGACTCCAACAGCGTCGGCTTCCTGAACGTCCTGGAAGGCTGCCGTCACACCGGGGTCTCGCACTGCGTCTATGCTTCGTCCAGCTCGGTCTACGGGCTGAACACTGCCATGCCGTTTTCCGTGCACGACAACGTGGACCATCCCATCAGCCTCTACGCCGCCACCAAGAAGGGCAACGAGCTGATGGCCCACGCCTATTCCTATCTCTACAAAATGCCCTGCACGGGTCTGCGTTTCTTCACCGTCTACGGCCCCTGGGGCCGTCCGGACATGGCCCTGTTCCTGTTCACCAAGGCCATTCTCGAAGGCAAGCCCATCAACGTCTTCAACCACGGCAAGATGCGCCGCGACTTCACCTACATCGACGACATCGTCGAGGGTGTTGTCCGCGTCATCAACAAAACGCCCCAGGGCAACCCCGAGTGGAACCCCGCCGCACCGGATCCGAGTTCCTCCCCGGCGCCGTACAAGCTGTACAACATCGGCAACCACAACGTGGTCGAGCTCGGCACCTTCATCGAGGCCATCGAAAAGGCCCTCGGCATGACCGCCATCAAGAACTACATGGACCTGCAGCCCGGCGACGTCCCCGCCACCTATGCGGATGTGGACAATCTCATCGCCGATGTAGGTTTCAAGCCGGACACGAGCATCGAGTACGGCATCCAGAAGTTCATTGATTGGTACCGCGAATACTTCAAGGTTTGATGCAGTCTCTGCGGGGCTCAGTCCGCCACAAGGCGGATTTGGGCCCCGCAGAGTGTTTCACATGAAACATTGGCCCGAACAGGAGAGGTCTGCCGTGTCGCGAGTGATCGTCGTTGCCAATCAGAAGGGCGGAGTGGGCAAAACCACGACTTCCGTGAATCTGGCCGCCAGCCTTGCCGTGATGGAAAAGACCGTCCTGGTCGTGGATTGCGATCCTCAGGCTAACGCCTCCAGCGGGTTCGGGGTGTACCCCGAAAAATTGCGCGAGAACCTGTACACCGTGCTGGGCGACCCGAGCCGCATCAAGAAGGCCATCTGCAAGACGAGCATCCCGTATCTCTCCGTGATCCCCGCGCACCAGGATCTGGTGGCGGCGGAACTGGACCTGGTGAACCAGCCCAAGCGGGAATATTTCCTGCGCAAGATGCTCGAGCCTGTGCTGGATGAATACGATTTCATCATCCTGGACTGCCCGCCGTCTTTGGGATTGATCACCCTGAACGCCCTGTGCGCCGCGCGCGAGGTGCTCATCCCGCTGCAATGCGAGTACTACGCCCTGGAAGGCATCGCCAAGCTGCTGCAAACCTACGGGCTGGTCCGCAAGCGCCTGAACCCGGACATCCGGCTGCTCGGGGTACTGCTGACCATGTACGACCAGCGCAATCGGCTCTCGCACCAGGTGAAGAACGAGATCCGCAAGACCTTCCCGGACTACCTGCTGAGCACGGTGGTCCCGCGCAACATCCGCCTCTCCGAGGCCCCGAGCTTCGGCAAGTCGGTGATCAGCTACGACATCCATTCCAAGGGGGCCATGGCCTATCTGCAACTGGCCCAGGAAGTCGTCGGGCGCCAGGCGCACTAGGTCAGCGGGCGGCGGCCCGGGCCCGGAACACGGATAGTGGTGATGTGCGGCGGCGATGTGCGGGGCAATGCGCGAAGGTGATGCAAGAAGGTGATGCGCAGCGGCGCATGGTCGCGAGAATTTCGGTTGAAATCAGCGCCTGCCAGGGTTCCAGGTGCGGCACAGGCGGCTCAGAAAGGGCGGGAGCTCTGGAGCGGGGCACGCTGCACGAAGATGGCGGACGCCCGGGTAAGTCGGGGCTGCACTTTCTGGGCAGACGCGCGCTCCCGGAGAGCCGCACGGCGGAACGCAAAAGGCCGCCGGCGATGCGGCGGCCTTGATTGAAAATTGAGGGGATTTGCCTGGCCCGGGTGCGGCCCTGCAGGGCGGTTGCTGCGATAGGTCGCTGTTGCGAGAACGCGGCCCGGGCCCTGCGGGGTGCCGCCGGTCGGCGCGCAGCGGGCCTGCCCGGCGCGCGGCGCAGCCCGTCGCGACCGGTGGGACGCAGCGCCTATTCGGCGAAGGGGACGGTCTTGAACTGCACGCCGTCCTTGAAGTGCCGCTTGCTGACGCGGGCCTTGCACTGCTGGCACTCGAAGTTCACAAGGCCGCCGAAGCTGGCGGACTTGAGGCGGAACTTGCGGGGGTCGTCGGCCTGCCAGTCTTCGGTGGCGGTGCCGCAGCTCTCGCAGTGCACGGCGCTGTCCAGCGGGTAGGGCATGTCCCAGTAGGTCTTCAGGTCTTCCCAGTCCTTCAGGGGCTCGGGGAACAGCGGCTCGGGCTCGGGCTCCTCGGAGCAGGCCTCACGCAGCAGCGGCAGGACGGCGTCCTGGACCTCGTCCCACAGCGCGGTGTTGATGAACACGCCGAGGGGCTGGGACTGGTCGTCGAAGAGCAGGGTGTATTTGGGTTCGGACATCGGGAGCCTCCGGGTGGATTTCTTCCCGGAGTGGTGTCCGGGCGCAGCTTTTAAGTAGTCCAATGTGAACTCTTGTCAAGGAGTGTGCCATGTCGGCCAAACGAGGTCTGGGGCGGGGGCTTGATGCGTTGTTGCAGGGATTCGGGGAGGATCTCGAGGCGCCTGAAATCGTGATGGTGCCTGTGGAGAAGATCCGGGCCAATCCCAATCAGCCCCGGCGCGATTTCGACGAAGACGCCCTGGCC
>CAYUIN010000113.1:0-7078 GCA_964444695.1 uncultured Desulfocurvus sp. | reverse complement strand
GCCCGGGGCGGCGCCCCGGGCCCTCCTGCGGCGCCCCGCCGTGCCGCACGGATGGAGCCCGTCACGGATGCCACGGTCGGCGTGCCTGCGCTCGCGACACGCCTCCTGGTCCGGCGGTCATTGCAGCAGCAGCGGCAGCAGCATGGGCACGAGGGACGCACCGCCCAGGTGCAGCACCCCGGCCCGGGTGCCGATGAACATCCCGGTCGCATCACCCGGGTCGAATCCGATGCTGTAGGCCACGAACATGGTCAGCCCGCCCGAGATGTCCTCCCAGGTCGCCCCGCCGTCCCTGCTGCGCAGCAGCACCCCGTTGCCGCCCACGATCACCTCGTCGGGGCGCCCGGGCCGCACGGCCACGCACTGCAACGTGCCCGCATCGGACAGCACGGTCTGCCAGGTGGAGCCGCCGTCGGTACTGCGGACCACGTTGGCCTGGTTTGCCACGACGAACAGCGCGCCGGAGTCGTCGGCCATGGCCAGCCCCTCGTGGGAGCCGGACCGGGCCAGGGACCAGCTGGTGCCGCCGTCGGCGCTCTTGAACAGGCCCTGGAAGGTGCTCAGGTACAGGACCTGGGCATTGGTGGGATCCACGAGCATGGTGTTGGCGTAGGCGAAGCCGCCGCCGTCGACCCCCGCCGAGCGCAGGGACCAGCTCGCGCCGTCGTCGGAGCTGTGGTAGATCGCGCCCTGGTTCCCCGTGGCCACGTACAGTTCACCGGCCGTGCCGCTCAGGGCGAAGGCCTGCACCGTGTCCGAGCCCGGCTTGATGGAGGTCCAGGAGTCGCCGGAGTCCGCACTCCTGCGCAGCCCCGTGTTCAAGCCCCCGACGTAGATCTTTCCGGCCTGGCCCGCGGCCGCGAAGACCCTCTCCGAAAAGCGGGAGGAGGTGGAACCGTAGCCGATCAGCTCGGTCCAGTCCGTGGCGCGCCGAAACACGTTGCCCTTTTCGGTGGTCGCATACAGCCTGCCCGCCGCGTCCACGGCCACGGCATTGACGCCGTGGGAACGATAGCCCGCCTGCGAGGCCACGAGGCTGGTCCCGCCGTTGGTGGATTTGAGCAGGCCGCGCCGGTCGTATCCCGCGTACAGGACGCCCGAGGCGGCCGGGGCCGCGAGGGAATGGACGTCGTCCACGGAGGACACCTGGGTCCAGGTGGCGCCGGAGTCCGTGGAGCGGTAGGCCCTGGAGCTGGCGATGTACAGGGTTCCGGGCGCGTCCTTGTTGAACACGATGCTGCTGATGTACGTCAGGTGGCTGCCGCCGCTTTGCAGTTCGGTCCAGTGCTCGCCGTAGTCCACGCTCTTGTAGAACCCGGCGTCGGTGCCCAGATACAACAGGCCCGCGACGTTGGGGTCCGAGGCGATGCCGCTGACGTAGGTGTCCGAGGCGATGCCGCTGCTGATCACGCTCCAGGTGCTTCCGGCGTCCACGCTCTTGTAGACGCACGCGCCATAGGAACCGCCCAGGTACAGCCGGTCGTCGGAGTGGGCGTCCACGGTGAAGGCCGTGAAGATGGGATCGTTGGGCGGGGCCACGAGCAGCGACCAGTTCTGCCCGCCGTCGGCGCTGCGAAACAGGCCGCTGTAGGCGTTCCAGGCATAGACGGCCTGCGAGGAGGACACGCCGCGCACATCGTAGGGGTTCACGGACGTGGACAGCCTGGCCCAGGTGGCGCCGCCGTTCACGGTCTTGTAGACGGCGTCCCCGTACACAGCCATGTAGCAGGTGTCGGCCGAGCCGGGCACGAAGGCGAACCCGGTGATGGACTGGCCCCAGCCGTTCTTGGGCATGCCGCCGGTGCAGCGGGACCAGCTCGCCCCGGCGTCTGTGCTCTTGAACACGCCGCCCACACCGGCGGCATACAGCAGGTCGGCGTCGAAGGGCGACACGGCAACGGCCGATACGTGGCCGCCGTCCGGTCCGATGTATTCGGCGCCCGCCAAGGCGCCCGCAGGCAGAAGACACAGGGCCAACACACAAGACGCCAACAGACGCCATTGGCAGGACAGGTTCATGATCGATCCCCCTCGAAGACGCAGCGACACCATGAAGCGACGTGGCATCAATCAGATGTATTGCCCTCGAATATCGTGTACTTGGCCAAATTTCAACACACTGCCCCCGATCCGGCAGAGTGCGTGAGCGGTGCGGATATTTCTCTTCAAAGCGTGGAGTCGTCTTGCGCTGAGCACGCCGCAGGAGGGCCCCGCCGAGCACTGCGGAAATGACCGTGCGGCCAGGCGCAAACAAAGAGCCCGGAAGCTTGCGCTTCCGGGCTTGCAATGATTTCGCCCTGTCGGGGGCGGTCAGTGTCGGTGGCGGAGCCGAAGGGACTCGAACCCTCGGCCTCCGGCGTGACAGGCCGGCGTTATAACCAACTTAACTACGGCTCCGCATATATGAACGTGGCGGGTCGAACGTCGCGCATGTCGGTGCGCGAGAGGTTCCTTCGGGCTCCGGCCTCTCAGGCCGGGGGCTCCCCCTGGAAGCCGACACCCCGTGGGCTGCTTTACGCCCCCAACTCCCGCTCTCAGTTTGGGGCACTCTAAAGGGGCTTGCGGACAAGCCCCTGAGGTTTCAAGTGGCGGAGCCGAAGGGACTCGAACCCTCGGCCTCCGGCGTGACAGGCCGGCGTTATAACCAACTTAACTACGGCTCCGCGTATTCCCTCTGTCTGTGGTGGGCGGAACAGGGCTCGAACCTGTGACCCTCGGCTTGTAAGGCCGATGCTCTCCCAGCTGAGCTACCCGCCCGCTCTCCCACAGTCGGGAGAAATGTGTCTATCGGCAGCGACCCAACTTGTCAACGGGTTTTTACCCCCGGGCCGCCCTTTTTTCCAGGCAGGCGAAAAGGCCCGCCGGAAAAGGAAAAGGCGGGCCCGGAACCGGCGTTTTCGCGCCGCCCGGAGCCCGCCCCAGATGGCTTACTTCACGTGGCACTGGCCGCAGGCCACGGGCCCGGCGGCGCGCTCGGCATGACAGCCGGTGCACTGCTTGTGATAGGCCTTGCGCAGGCCCGGCTGGCTGCCCTGGTCCGCGAGGGCGTGGCAGTCCGAACAGGGCGTGCCGATGGAATCCTCGCCGTCCTTGAGCACCCCGTTCTCGTAGACGTGGTGGCAGCGGGCGCAGTCGTCCAGCTCGGCCTTCTCGTTGTGCTCGTCGTGGCGGAACACCGCCGCGGGACGCAGCGGGCCGCCCAGTTCCTCGACTTGCAGCTGGGTGATGTCGTCCTGGCTCCAGGCCGTCACCGATGCCAGGCCGAGGGCCAGCATCCCGGCCATCACCAGCGTCGCAAGGACGTATTTCGCTTTCATGGCGTTTCCTCCTCGCGGGCGGCTATTCCACGGCCCCGGGTTTTTCCATGTACTTGAACAGCAGGTCGCCCAGGAACACCAGGTGCATCTCCAGCCCGTAGTGGTGGATGATGTCCTCCAGGCCGCCGTGGCAGTTGTGGCAGGGCGAGACGACGGTGTTGATGCCCTGGTCCTTCATCCGCGCCAGCTGTTCTGCCTTGGCGCGGTTGGAGAGCACGCGCTTGGTCTTCCACGGCGGGCCGCAGTTGATGACGCCGCCGCCCGCGTTGCAGCAGAGGTTGAAGACCTTGTTGGGCTCCATCTCCACCACGCCCTCGGTGAAGGCATTGGCCACGTAGCGCCCCATTTCGTGCAGGCCGCGGCCGCGCACGGTGTTGCAGGGGTCGTGGAAGGTCACCCGCTCGGGGAACTTCTCCTTGCAGCGGATGCGCCCGGCCTTGATCAGCTCGTAGAAGAACTCGATGGAGTGGACCATGGGGATGGGCGGCATCTTCCAGCCCAGCCAGCGGTTGCCCACGTCGTACACGCTGCGGAAGGCGTGGCCGCACTCGCCCATGACGATGTACTTGGCGCGCAGTTTCTGGGCGGCCTCGTAGTGGACCTTCTTCAACCGGCCCATCATCTCCGAATCGCCGGTGAACATGGCCATGTCGGAGTTGTCCCAGCCCGGGGTGGCGGGCATGGTCCAGTCGCACCCGGCCTGATCGAAGATCACGGCGGCCTGGTAGATGAGGTGCGTGCGGAACTTCGGCTCCGGCGCGATGACCGAATACATGAAGTCCGCGCCGACCTTGCCGACGGGGATGCGGATGGTCGGAATCTCGTCGCGGGCCTCGTCCTCCTGCCATTGCAGGGTGTCGGTCCACTCGTCTTCCTTGACCCACATCTGGTTCATGGTCGCGGCGTGGGAATGGCAGGTATCCTGGATGTACTGCGGGGTGATGCCCAGCAGGTGGCAGATGCGCCGCACGGTGGACATCATGTAGGCGATGTCGATGCCGAACGGGCAGAACTGCTGGCAGCGGCGGCAGAGGTTGCACTCCGTCTGCGACACCACCACGGCCTCGCGGCACTCGGCGGGGGTCAGCTTGCCCTTCTTCTGGAGCATGTTCCAGACGGTGCGGCGGACCTTGCCCACGGGCGAGTACTTGGGGTCCTTGTCGTTGGACAGGTAGTGGTGGCAGGCTTCGGAACACAGCCCGCAATGCACGCAGGTCTGGACGTAGGCCCGCATCCGCGCGCCGCACTCGCCCACCAGCACCCTGTTGATGGTCTTTTCGATGAATTCCGGCGTCAGGCGGGCAACGCCTTCGTCGATGCCGACGTCGGCGATGGAGGCGAACTGGTCGTATTTCCCGTCCGCCCTGTCCTGAGCCGATTTGGCCGCCACCTTTTCCACGAAGGTCGTGGTCTCGGCGGCTTTGGGTTCGGCGGTCTCAGCCATGGCTACTTTCTCCTTGAAGCGAAGTTCGCGGGTTCGGACGGACTTACCAGTCGCACACCTGGCGCACGGCGCCGAACTCGGACGCCGTGTAGCCGCGCGTGTACCAGAAGGTCAGCATGTGCGACAGCCGCGTGAACGGGATGGCCACGAGCATGATCTCGCCGGCCAGCATGTGCAGGCTGGTCATCAGCAGGCCGTCGCCCCAGCCGTGGTAGGCCATGATGCCCGTGACGAACGGAGCGGCGACCACGGCCAGGATGGCGAAGTCGGACCCGGAGGTCACGAAGCGGACCTCGGGCAGCGACAGGCGCCGCCAGGCGAAGTACGCGCAGCCGATGACCACGATCCAGGCGGCGAGGTCCGCCACCTGATCGGGCAGCGCGGCCCAGCCCAGGCCCACCGGGCCTTCCTCCAGCATCACCAGGTGCCCCAGGGTGAACAGCGGCACGATGACGATGCCCAGGTGCGCCAGGAAGGTGACGATGGTCATCACCGGCTGGCGCCGGGAGTTGGTGCTGCCGAACGGCGACAGCCAGTGGACGTAGCTGGCCAGCGCGTGGCTCCAGCTCCAGTATTCAAGGACGTAGCCGTCCTTGGCCTTGGTCTCGGCCAGCAGCGAGGCGATCTTCCAGACGCTGCCGACCAGGAACACGATCCCGGCAACCCAAACCAGAGGGCCGCTGACGAGTGCGTAGAACTGATGCATGGCGTCCCCCTATTTGAAATCGGAAACGGGCACCACGCGGCGGTGGTACAGTCCGTCCTCGACCATCTTGATGAGCACATAGCGCCCGTCGGGGCTGAAGGCCGGGTCGAAGGCGGCCTCGCCCGCGCGCGCGTATTCCTTGCCGTCCACGGCCACGGTGTACTTGCCGCCCTTCTCGACCATGGCGGCCACGTGGGCGCCGTCGGCGCTGAACACCGGGGCCCAGGCCATGTCGTAGCGGCCCGTCCAGGCCTTGCCGTCGACCATCACGGCCCACTTCCCGCCGTCCTTGCCCAGGGCGGCGGCGCGGGCGCCGTCGGCGGACAGCACCAGGTCGGTGCACATCTCGCCGAAGGTCAGGCCCCAGGCCTTGTCGTCCACGGCCACGGTCCAGCGGCCGAAGGCCGGGCTGACGATGGCCGCCAGCCGCTCGCCGCCCTTGCTGAAGGCGGCGTGCCAGCACTGCACGTAGGGGCTCCAGATGATGTGCCCGTCCCGCGCCAGGGACCATTTTCCGGCCTGACGCACGGGGGCGACCACGGAGCCGTCCTTGGGATCGAAGATCGGGGTCCAGACGCCCTGGTAGCGGCTGCTCCACGGCGTGCCGTCCACGGCCACGGTGTGGTCGTAGAGGTTGGTGCGGACCTCGGCGGCGACGCGCTTGCCGTCCGGGCTGAAGACGACCCCGAAGACGTTGGTGAACATCGTCTCCCAGGGGGTGCCGTCCACGGCCACGGTGTAGGCGCCTTCCTTGTACTGGTCGATGTCGGCCTGGCCCATGTCGATGGCCTGCACGCAGCACCCGGCGTGGTCACCGCCCGGGGCGATGGCGAAGCCGTTGGCGTTGGCGTACAGATTTTCCCAGACCACGCCGTCCAGGGCCATGCCGTAGCTTCCGTCGTTCTGCACGGCGATGGCGATGTTCTTGCCGTCGGCGCTGAACTGGGGATCCCAGACATAGCCGAAGGACTCTTCCCACGGCTCGCCGTCGACCACGAACTTCCACTCGCCCATGTCGGAGGCGCACCCGGTGAGCCTGCCGTCCGGACCGAAGCCCAGGTTCCACACCCTCTCGAAGGTGTTCTCCCAGGTCTCGTCGTTCACGCAGGCCGTGAATTCGCCGTCCACGTTGGCCACCGCGGCGAAGGTCTCGCCGTCGGCGCTGACGTAAGGTTCCTCAAGCCATTCGAATTTTTCCCGGGATTCCCCCGGGTTTGCGACGAGCCGTTCTCCCGGCTCCCAATTCCACTGCGAGGTGTCCACCGTTGCCCTCCTTTCGCGCCAGCCCCCTGGCGGGTTTCTCCTCATGAGCGGCCCGAAAAACCCGACGTCGGGTCCGTCATGCTTCCGGACTCCCATACGATCTTGCAACGTTTCCTGTCCAGTGAAATGACCGCAACATGCTTAAATAATTAAGAATCATACTGAATAAATAGGATATTTACCTACTGTTTAAATGGGATTTCAAACGCGCGTAATTGCATGGGGATTACCCGGCCTGCTGGGAAAATTTCACCGCCCGCCCCGCGCCGGTCCGCCGACGGGCGCGGCGCGCGCCCCCCGGAGCGCCCGTGGCCCGGGCCCCGCCGCGCCCGGCCCGGCGCAGGCCAA
>CAYUIN010000112.1:6711-7099 GCA_964444695.1 uncultured Desulfocurvus sp. | reverse complement strand
ACCCTGGTCAAGACCGACGACGTGTACTTCGCGGCCACGGGCATCTCCGGCGGCACCTTCCTGGCGGGCGTGCGCTACACCGGCCACGGCGCCACCACGCACTCCCTGGTGATGCGCGGCAAGACCGGGAGCATCCGCTACATCGAGGCGCGCCACGCCTTCGACAAGCTGATGAAGTTCTCCTCCGTGAAGTACGACTAGCCGCCACGGATTCACGAACGCACAAGGGCCGCATCCCCCCGGGGATGCGGCCCTTTTTCGCGGCCTTGCGGCGCGCGGGCGCGGCGGGCCTAGAAGGTGATGACCTGGTAGCCCCGGTCGATGTAGTCGCTCATGGGCGGGTCAGCCTACCTGATCGGGGCGCTGGTGCAGGTGTTCGCCCAATTGG
>CAYUIN010000112.1:0-6701 GCA_964444695.1 uncultured Desulfocurvus sp. | reverse complement strand
TCATGGGCGGGTGGCCGCCCATGGTGCCGATGAGGGTGATGCCCTCCTCGCGCACGGCCTCGGTCACGCCGAGCTTGGCCGAGCAGGCCTTGCAGGCCCCGTCCACGACCCCGGCGGCCTTGAGCTTGACGTACAGCGGGTGGAACTGCCCCGCCTCGTCCGCCAGCTGCGGCACCAGGGCCACGGACGCGCCCTCCAGCACCAGGTGCACGTCGTAGCCGTTGTCCTTCATGTCCAGCGCGTTGAGCATCACGTGCACGAAACACAGCAGTTCGCCGTTGAAGGCGAAGAGCGCAACTTTCTTCATCATCTCCCCCAGGTCGGCGCCCGACGGGCGCGTGGGACGAAAAGGCACCGCCCGGCCCCTCGCCGCGCGGTGCCTTCGTGGTATCAGGCTCGGCCTGTCCTAGGCAAACGATTCCAGGACGGCGCGCATGGCCGCCTTGTCCGGCTTGCGGGCGGCCAGGGGCGCGCCTTCGAGTTGCGGGACCTGGCTCTCGAAGGTCGGCCGGTCGTTCTTGTACAGCACGCCCACGGGGATCTCGTCGCCGAAGGTGTCCGCGGCCTGCATGGCCGCCGCCCAGTCCGTGGGGTCGTAGTCGTCCGGGAGCTTCTTCACGCGCTCCTTGTACCAGGCGTAGGTGTTGATCTTGTTGAACGACACGCACGGCTGGAAGATGTCCACCAGGGCGAAGCCCTTGTGCTGCATGGCCTGGACGATGATCTCGGCCAGGTGCTCCTTGTCGCCCGCGTAGGCCCGGGCCACGAAGGAGCATTTCATGGCCACGGCCACCACCACCGGGTTGAAGGCCGCCGAGAGCACGCCCAGCGGCTGGGCCTTGGTCACGTGGCCGTGCATGGTGGTCGGGCTGGCCTGGCCCTTGGTCAGGCCGTAGATCTGGTTGTCGTGGGCCAGCAGCGTGATGTCCACGTTGCGGCGGATGGCGGCCAGGAAATGGTTGCCGCCCTCGCCGTAGCTGCACCCGTCGCCGCTGGAGACCAGCACCGGCAGCGAGGTGTTGGCGATCTTGATGGCCTGGGCCGCGGGCAGCGAGCGCCCGTGCAGGCCGTTGAAGCCGTTGCAGTTGATGTAGTGCGGGGCCTTGGCCGCCTGGCCGATGCCCGAGACGTAGACGTACTGGTGCGGGGCGATGTCCTGCCGGGACAGGGCCTCGCGCACGGCGTCCATGATGCCGAAGTTGCCGCAACCCGGGCACCAGGAGGTCGTGAACTCGCCGTAGTCCTTGATGTCGATCATAGCGTCCTCCCTCTAGGCCAGCCCGAGCTTGCCCAGCTCACGCAGGATGAATTCCGGGGTGAAGGTCCGGCCGTCGTACTTGAGCACCTGGTGCTGCACGGACAGTCCCGTGACCTGCCTGAGCAGCGCCGCGAACTGGCCGGTGCTGTTGCCCTCGATGCAGACAACCGCGCCCGCGCCCGTGAGCTTGTCCAGGAACTGCGCCGGGTCCAGCGGCCAGAGCTGGGAGAAGTGCAGCGTGGCGACCTTGGCGCCGCCGGAGCGCAGGTCCTCGGCGGCCTCCTGGGCCGCGCCGTAGGTGGAGCCCCAGCTGACCAGCAGCAGGTCCGCCCCGTCCGGCCCGTCGTAGGCGGGCGGCAGGGTCATGGCGCGCAGGCCCTCGCCCTTGCGCAGGCGCTTTTGCTGCATGGCGACGCGCACCCCGGCGTCCTCGGTCATGTGCCCGTCCTCCACGTGCTCGTGGGAGTCGGCCAGCACCAGCTGCTCGGCGAATCCCGGCAGCAGGCGCGGGGACACGCCGCTGCGCGTGACCTCGTAGCGGACGTAGGGTTCCTCGGCCGTCCACTCGCGCAGCGGCTGGGCCACCTCGGGCAGGGCGTCCAAGTCGAAGGGCGCCACGGCGCGCAGGGAATTGGCCATGTACTGGTCCGAGAGCACGAAGGCAGGGACCTGGAACCGCTCGGACAGGTCGAAGGCCCTGTGCGTCAGCAGGAAGAAATCCTCCACCGTGCCGGGGGCGAAGACGGCGCGCGGGAACTCGCCGTGCCCGGCGTAGAGCACCAGGTTCAGGTCGCCCTGCTCGGTGCGGGTGGCCAGTCCCGTGGCCGGGCCCGGGCGCATGGCCACGGCGCAGACCAGGGGCGTCTCCGTGACTCCGGCCAGGCTCAGGGCCTCGGACATCAGCGCGAAGCCGCCGCCCGAGGTGGGCACGATGGCCCTGGCCCCGGCGTAGGACGCGCCCACGACCATGTTCATGGCCGCGATCTCGTCCTCGGCCTGCTCCACCACCACGCCGGTCTTGCGGCCCTGGGAGATCAGGGTCTGGGCGATGGAGGTGCCCGGGGTCATGGGATAGTAGGAGCAGAAGTTGGCCCCGGCGGCCATGGCGCCCAGGGCGATGGCCTCGTTGGCCGTGAGCATCAGCCGCGCGGGCGGGTTCTCCACCACGGGCAGCGGCAGGAAGTTCACCTTGCGCCCCCGGACCCAGGTGTAGGCCGCGCCCAGCACGTCGTGGTTCTGCTGGACCACGCTCTGGCCCTTCTTGCCGAAGGTGTCGGCCAGAAGCTTCATGGGCACCTTGCGGTCGATGCCCAGCACGGCGCAGAGCACGCCCAGGGCCGCCACGTTCTGGAAGATGGGTTTGGGCGCCAGCTCGGCGAAGGGAATCTGCACGGCGGGCGTGCTCCCCGGATCGATCTCCTGGCCGCAGAACACCAGCCCGCCCTTGCCCAGCTCGCCCGCGTGCTTGTCCACGGTCTCCTGGTTCAGGGCCACAAGGATGTCCATGGTCTCGCGCGGGGCCTTGATCTTCGCCGTGCCGGTGCGGATCATGAAGGTGTTGTGCCCGCCGCGCACGCGGGACATGAAGTCCTGCCGGACCACGATCTCGTAGCCGCTGCGCACCAGGCTCTTGGTGAGGAGCTGGCCCACGGTGGCCAGGCCTTGGCCGGCGGCTCCTCCGATCATGACTTGGATGCTTCTTTCTGCCATCGGGGCGTCTCCTTCCCGCCTCGGCCATGGGGCGCGGCGGGCCCGTGGTGAACGAAAACAAGCGGCCCCGCCGGTCGGACGGGGCCGGATACCGTGTACGAATTATGCGACGGGGGGAGTGAACACGCGAACGGCCATTTCCTTGTCCAGCATGTACATGCCGGCGCCGTCCTTGCCGATCAGCTTGATCTTGCCCAGGGCCTCGCCCACGCTGTCCTCTTCCTCCACCTGCTCGGCCACGAACCATTGCAGGAACTGGTTGGTGGCGTGATCCTTCTCCTGGATGGCGACGTCCACCAGGTCGTTGATGCGCGCGGTGACCTTCTGCTCGTGCTCCAGGGTCTCCTCCATCACGTCCAGCACGGACTTCCACTCGGTGGGCGGCTGCCAGATCTCCGCCAGCTCCACGCGCCCGCCGCGTTCCAGCAGGTAGTCGTAGAACTTCATGGCGTGGAACAGCTCCTCCTGGGCCTGGACGCGCATCCAGCTGGAGAAACCGGGGAGGTTCTGGTCGGCGCACCAGGCGGACATGGAGAGGTACATGTAGCCGGAGTACATCTCCCATTTGATCTGTTCGTTGATGGCTTTTTCCATGGTCTTGGTCAGCATGTTCTTCCTCCGTATGAGTCGCTGCGGCGTCTGGCGCCGGATGGGGTTCGAGCTGATGCGGCCCCGGGATGGGGGTCGTCGGCCGAGACGGCGCCCAAGGGGGGCGCCGACAATGAAGAGGATACACGTCCCGGTGAAATTCTCAAGGATAAAAAGGCGTTTTCGCCCCGCTGGGGGCGCAGCGGGCCCGCGCCGGGGCGGGGCTTGCGGGGCCGTGGGAAATAGGGCATGATCGCGCCTCGTGCGGCGGTTCCGCCGCCTCCCCCGCGAACCCAAGCAACAGGAAGGACTCCTGCCATGTGGAACACGCCCACGCTCTTCGGCGGGCCGCGTCAGGCCGACGTCAAGATGATGTGCAAAGAGTGCGCGGGCAGCCTGCGCGTGATCCGCTCCTGCCGCGAGGTCTACCTGTTCTGCGGCAAGTGCGGCGGCAAGTTCCCCCTGGAGCAGTATTCCGAATACCTCGACCAGATCGAGGATTTCATGCTCAACATCCCCTGCGACCGCATCTAGCGCAGGCTCCTTCCGTCTCCCGGCGCCCCGGCGCCGCCCCCGTTCATCTCCCGTTCAAGGACCAGTCGTATTCCATCCAGCGGACCTCGGGCCGCCCTTCCAGCGCGTCCAGGCCCCGGGCCAGCTCGCCCTCGGCGCGCGAGCGCACCCAGGCCACCACGTCCGGGCCGAAGTCGCCGCCGTACCACTTGAAGATCCGCGACAGCCACAGGGTCCGGCCCTCCAGGCGGCAGCCCGCCGGGCTGTTGACGAAGGCCCGGGCCCGGGCCTCCAGCTGCGCGTCCAGGCGCGCGCCCTCGTAGGGCTCCACGGCCAGCGGCGGGCAGCTCATGGAGGCGCAGTTGATGGCGAAATGCACGCGCGGGTCGGCGAATTCCGGGATCAGGATGGCCTTCTCCACGTCGTCCAGGGTCAGCTTGCGCCCGGCCACATGGATCAGTTCGATGCGCCACGGGCTGCGGAAGAACCCGCCGATCTCCTTGATGCTCTTCACTTCCGGGTAGTCGCCCAGCACCAGCTTCAGGGTGAAGGCGTTGTAGACGTTGATCCAGTAGGCGAAGCGCTCGGCGCGGTCCAGGTCCTCGGGGCGGACCTCCTGCAGGATGTCCAGGTAGTCGTCCAGCAGGAATTCCTCGGCCTTGAGCCCGGCGTAGTCCACCAGCCCGCCGCGCACGTGGCGCGCCAGGAGCCCGGCGTAGAGCCGGTTGTGCACGGGCTGGGCCTGGGCGGGGGCCGCCGGGACGGCCAGCGCCAGCAGCAGCGCGGCGCACAGGGCCAGGGCCACGGTCCGGGCCGGGGGCGCTGCGGCCCGCAGGCGGGCGGAAGCGGCAAGGACGCGGGACGGGACGAGGCGCATGGATGGTCTCCTTTTTTTACGGCTTTTTTCAGCATACGCGCTTTTGCCCGTGGGGCAAGGGCGCGGGCCGCGCGGCGCGTTCGGGGCGGGCATAAAGGAAACCGCGCGCCCTGCCGATAGGACCGGCAGAGACACACGCGCCCAAGGGGCTCCGCCCCGGGAGTTGAACGATGCACAAGTACAAGTTGATGGTGCCGCTGGCCGCCGCGCTGCTGGCCGCCGTGGCCTGGGCGGCCCCCGTGACGGCGGACGACGCCGCCTCGGCCATGCTGGCCGAACGGAACAAGGCCATGGCCCAGGACGCGCCCGTGGACCCCGCCGCCGGAGTCACGGGCCTGGACATCGGCACCGTGGCCGTGGACGGCGTGCCCCGCCAGGTGGCCGCCGACGGCCGCCTGTCCGCCGGGGTCTTCGTGCCCGACGGCGCGGGCGGATACGTCTGGGTCCAGTCCGGCCTGGAGCTGACCCCGCCGAGCCCGGAGATCGCCGGGGCCCGCGAGGTGCGCCTGCTGGTGCGCGAGCTGGCGGCCCAGCTCTTCGAGCACGGCGCCGAGGGCCTGGGCGGCGGCGTGGCCATGCCCGCCTCCTTCGTGAACCAGGACAATTTCGAGCGCTCCTCGGCCTTCGGTCGCTACCTGGCGGAGCAGCTGTTCTACGAGCTGAACCAGCTCGGCGTGCCCGTGCGCGAATACCGCTCCATGCCGCGCATCATGACCCGCCCCGAGGAGGGCGAGTTCGTGCTCACCCGGAACATGGAACAGGCCTCGCCCATCGTCATGGACGGCCTGGCGCTGACGGGCACCTACTACTACGACAAGCACAGCGTGTTCGTGAACGCGCGCCTGTTCCGGCCCGTGGACGGGCTGGTGCTGCGCACGGCGAACCTGGTCTTCGCGCAGACGCCCGTGACCAGGGCCATGCTGGCCAAGGGCACGGGGATGCGCCTGGCCACCGCGGAAACCGAGCTGAAGTCGCTGGCCGACATGAAGGACGAGGCCAGCCTGCAGTTCATGCTCGAACAAAACGACCTGCACTAGCGGGCGGGGGTAAGGGATGCGCATCACGACCTACATCGCGGCGCTGGCACTGGCCGTCCTGGTCTCGGGCTGTTCGCTGTTTTCGGGCTTCGGCTCCGAGCAGCCGCGCGAGGCCCACGCCGTGGCCTACAACCAGAACGCCGTGCAGAGCCTGGCCCTGGGCCGCCACTACCAGGCCGCGGGGCGCTTCGTGCTGGCGCGCGAGACGTTCCTGCACGGGCTGGCCACGGCCCGCGACGAGGACCTGCGCCAGACCCTGGCCGCCGAACTGGACGCCACGGACCGGCTCATCCTGAGCGACAGATAGGAAGGACGATCATGCACAAGACAGCGGCACTGGCGACATTGTTGGCCCTGGCCCTGACCCTGGGCGCCCTGCCCGCGCGGGCGGGCACCAGCGTCCCGGAAACGGCGGCTGCCGTGGCCTCGCGCCTGGACACCCAGCTGGCCGAACGCCTGCAACTGGTGGAGGGCCCGGCCAAGGGCACCACGCTCATCCTGTCCACGCCCGTGGACCAGGGCGACCTGGAAAAGAGCTCGCCCCTGGCCCGGCTGATGGCCGAGGAGCTGGCCATGTGGTTCGTGGAGAACGGCTACCGCGTGCAGGAGATCCGCAAGACCAAGAACATCCTGATGGACCCCGGCACGGGCGAGCTGTCCCTGTCGCGCGACGTGCGCTTCGTGGACAACCGCTACCAGAAGTCCGCCGTGACGCTGA
>CAYUIN010000111.1:0-7155 GCA_964444695.1 uncultured Desulfocurvus sp. | reverse complement strand
GCCGAGCGCCTGCGCATGCCCTTCAAGGACCTGGCGCCCATCGTCAAGACCCAGGACTGCGTGGCCTTCTTCTTCGACGACGAGGCCCTGCGCGAAGACGTGCGCCGGGCCCTGGACTCGGTCTACGACCTGGAACGGCTGATCACGCGCATCCGCATCAACCGCGCCGCGCCGCGCGATTTCCTGGCCCTGCGCGCCTCCCTGGCGCAGCTGCCGCCGTTGCGCGGGCGCCTGGCCGGGGCCGCCGAGGCCGCGCCGGAGCAGGCGCCCGTGGCCCTCAGACAGCTTTTGAACGGCTGGGACGACCTGGCCGACTACGCCGAGCTGCTGGAACGCGCCCTGGAGGACAACCCGCCGCCGCTGATCACCGAGGGCGGGCTGTTTAGGCGCGGCTACACCCCCGAGCTGGACGAGCTCATCGGCCTCACGGACGACGGCGAGGCCCGGGTGGAGGAACTGCTGGCGCGCGAGCGGGCCGCCAGCGGGCTGGACAAGCTCAAGGTCGGCTTCAACCGCGTCTTCGGCTACTATTTCGAGCTGCCCCGGTCCCAGACCGCCCGGGCCCCGGAGCATTTCACCCGCCGCCAGACCCTCGCGGCCTGCGAGCGCTACGCCACCGAGGAGCTGTCCGAGCTGGAAAGCCGCATCGTCTCCGCCTCGGACAAGCGCAAGGAGCTGGAACTGGCCCTGTTCCGCGAGCTGCGCCAGCACGTGGCCGACGGGGCGCACCGCTTCGTGGACATGGCCCAGCGCCTGGCGGCCATCGACGTCTGGCAGGGCCTGGCCGAGGCCGCGCGCCGCTGGGACTGGACGCGGCCCGAACTGCACGAGGGGTTGGACATCGTGGTGAGGGACGGCCGCCATCCCGTGGTGGAGGCCGTGCAGGGCACGGCGGACTACATCCCCAACGACCTGACCCTGACCGAGCAGAAGCGGCTTTTGCTGATCACCGGGCCGAACATGGCGGGCAAGTCCACCGTGCTGCGCCAGGCGGCTCTGCTGTGCATCCTGGCCCAGGCAGGGTCCTTCGTGCCCGCGCGCAGCGCGCGCATCGGCCTGGCGGACCGCATCTTCTCGCGCGTGGGCGCCTCGGACAACCTGGCCGAGGGCCAGAGCACGTTCATGGTGGAGATGAGCGAGGCCGCGCGCATCCTGCGCCAGGCCGGGGCCCGCAGCCTGGTGATCCTGGACGAGATCGGGCGCGGCACCAGCACCTTCGACGGGCTGGCCCTGGCCTGGTCCGTGGTGGAGGAGCTGGCCGCGCGCGGCCAGGGCGGCGTGCGCACCCTGTTCGCCACCCACTACCACGAGCTGACCGTGCTCGAAGGCGAGATCCCGGGCGTGGCCAACTTCAACGTGGCCGTGCGCGAGTACCGCGACGACATCATCTTTTTGCGGCGCATGGTGCCCGGCCCGTCGGACCGCAGCTACGGCATCCAGGTGGCGCGGCTGGCGGGCGTGCCGCGCCGGGTGGTCTCGCGGGCCAAGGAGATCCTGGCCGAGCTGGAATCGCGCTCGGGGGGCTCGCATTCCGTGCTGGCCATGGGCCGCGCGGTGCAGGGCACCCTGCCCGGCCTGGCCCCGCCCTGCCCCGAACCCTGCGCCCAGCCGCCGCAGGTCCCGCCCCGGGTGCGGGCCTTCATGGACGAACTGTCGCGCCTGGAGGTTGACCGCCTGACCCCCATTGAGGCATTGAATTTTCTGCACACCTGGAAAACGACGCAACTCGACGAGGACGGATGAGATGCCGCGCACGCCCATTTTTCGCACGCTGCTCACGGCCCTGGCCCTGCTGGCGCTCTTGACCCTGGCCGCCGGATGCGGCAAGAAGGCCTGGCCGGAGCCCGCGGCCCCGGAGGACGCCTTCTCCTTCACCCGCACCAGCGGCGCCATGGGCGACGGCTGCCTCACGGTCCAGTCCCGCCTGGCGGGCAACTGGCGCAACGTGTCCTCGTTGTATCTTGAGCTTTCCTGGGACGACTGCACGGAGTGTCCCTTCAAGCCGACGACCTCGCGGGAATTCGTCCCCGGCAGCGATGTCTGCACCATCGACTCCGGGGGGCGCCTGAACATCACCGCCTGCGGCATGGACCCCACGGTCCGCTATCGCTGGCGCCTGGTGGGGCGCAACGTCCACCGCACCCTGCGCGACGTACAGTCCGAGGTCATGACCACCACCCCCTGACGCCTGCCCCAACCTTCGGGAGACCGAATCATGCATCATTTCGAATACCGCGACGGCGAGCTGCACGCGGAGGACGTGTCCGTCCGTGCCCTGGCCGAGCAGTACGGCACCCCGCTGTACGTCTACTCTGCCGCCACGCTGCGCCGCCACTTCGAGGCCTTCGACTCCGCCTTCGCCGGGCTGAACCGCCTGACCTGCTACTCGGTCAAGGCCAACTCCAACCTTTCCTTGCTGCGCATGCTCGGCGCCATGGGCGCGGGCATGGACATCGTCTCCGGCGGCGAGCTGCACCGGGCGCTGAGGGCGGGAGTGCCCGCCGAGCGCATCGTGTACTCCGGCGTGGGCAAGCGCGCCTCCGAGATCGAGCAGGCGCTCACGGCGGGCATCCTGATGTTCAACGTCGAGTCCCTGGGCGAGCTGGAGCGCATCGGCCAGATCGCCGCGAAGATGGGCAAGACCGCCAACATCTCGCTGCGCATCAACCCCGACGTGGACCCCAAGACGCACCCCTACATCTCCACGGGCATGAAGAAGAACAAGTTCGGCCTGGACATGGAGACCTCCCTGGCCGCCTACGAGAAGGCCCGGGACATGCAGGGCGTGAACCCGGTGGGCATCGACTGCCACATCGGCTCGCAGCTGACGACCATCGAGCCCTTCCTTGAGGCCCTGGACAAGCTTCTGGATTTCTACAGGAAGCTCGGCGAGATGGGCATCGAGATCAAGTTCCTGGACCTGGGCGGCGGCCTGGGCATCACCTACGACGCCGAACAGCCGCCCCACCCCCGCGAGTTCGGCGCCGCGCTGACCTCCAAGCTGAAGGACCTGCCGCTGACGCTGATCCTGGAGCCGGGCCGCGTCATCGCGGGCAACGCGGGCATCCTGGTGGCCGAGGTGGTCTACACCAAGGACACCCCGTCCAAGCACTTCATCATCGCCGACGCGGCCATGAACGACCTGGTGCGGCCCTCGCTGTACGGCAGCTACCACAAGATCATCCCCGTACACGACGCCGGTCGCGCCACGGTCACGGCGGACGTGGTCGGGCCCATCTGCGAGTCCGGCGACTTCCTGGCGCGCGACCGCGAGTTGCCCGGGCTCGAGCCCGGCGAGCTGATCGCCGCCCTGTCCGCCGGGGCCTACGGCTTCACCATGAGCTCCAACTACAACTCCCGCCCCCGCGCCGCCGAGATCATCGTGGACGGCGCCGAGGTCATCGTGGCCCGCCGCCGCGAGACCTACGAGGATCTGACCCGCCTGGAGGAGTAATCCCCCGCTCCCCGCACGGCCGGGCGAAGACGAGCACACGACGAGGGCGCCGCTGCGAAGCGGCGCCCTTTTTGCGTTCTTGGCCTGGCCGGGCGACTGGTCCCAGTGCCCTTCGGGCGCTGCGCGGCGCCCATGCATCATGGCCGTTCACGACGCAATACTCCTCGCATTGCAGTCTTTTCCCTGAACCAAAAGGTGATACGAGAATACGCTTTCGCCGAGTGGTGAATTGTTGTACGGAAGTCGTGTCCCCCGGCCGTCATTGGAGGTGAGGCCCATGGAGTCGACCGCAGGGTGTTGCCTGCCCGTTGCATCCATAGCGCGAAAAATCCTTGCGTCCAACAAGGCTTTGTCCGCAAAGCGCCTTGTCTTGCAGTGCTTGTGCCTGGCCGCCCTGGCCCTGCTCCCGTGCGTCGCGGGCGCGGCGGAAGGCGACATGCTCTGGGGCTATCACAACACGGCCCAGTTCGTCGCCAGCCCCGCCATCGGGGAGGACAAGACGGCCTATGCCCTGGACATGGGCCACAGGCTCCGGGCCATCTCGTCCTCCGGGACCCTCAAATGGACGCTGGACGTGGAAGACGGAGGCCAGACCACGCCCTCCCTGGGGACCGACGGCACCATCTACGTACCCGGGGGCTCGGGCAGCTTGCAGATGTGGGCCGTCAGCGCGGACGGCCAAAAGAAGTGGGCCTTCTCCACGGGCGGCTTCATCGACTCCTCGGCGGCCATCGGCGCCGACGGGACCATCTATTTCGGCTCGGGGGACAACTACCTGTACGCCGTCAATCCCGACGGGACCCTGAAATGGCGCTACCTCGCCAACGATTGCGTGTACAAGTCGCCGGCCATCGGGGCCGACGGATCACTGTACTTCACCAGCTTGGCCACGTTCTACGCCCTGTCCCCCGACGGGACCCTGAAGTGGAAGTACGAGGGGCCGTTCGACAACCTTGGGGACCCCGCCATCGGTGCCGACGGCACCATTTATTCCGGGTCCTATTTCGGCACGCTGTACGCCTTTTCCCCGGCGGGGCAGATCAAGTGGACGTTCAACCTCAGCGGCAACACGGTCGCCTCGCTGTCCATCGGCGGCGACGGGACGATCTACGTGCCCCTGCAGGGCCTGAACATCGGCTTTGTGGGCCGGGTCTGCGCGGTCAACCCCGACGGCACGCACAAGGCCGACTACGTGTCCGGGGAACACATCAGCGCCACCCCGGCCATCGGCGAGGACGGGGTCATCTACGCCCTGGCCACGAATTCCGACACGCTCTACGCCTTCAACCCCGATGGATCGGTGCGCTGGTCCACGTCCTGCACCCTCGGCTCCCCGGTGATGGGGTACGACGGCACCCTGTACGTCACCGCCGGGAGGGACCTGCGGGCATTCGAAACCAGCTCAAAGAGCCCCGCCGACTCCCCCTGGCCCATGGCCTACGCCAACCCGCGCAATACGAACCGGGTGGGCACCGAGCCCATGACCGGCGACTACCTCTGCGACGTCCAGGTCGGCTACCTGCACGTCATCGGCCTGAAGAAGGACGGGACGCTCTGGGCCTGGGGCAACAATGTCATGGGGCAGTTGGGGATCGGGACCAGGGAGTCCAGCGCCGTTCCCGTACCGATTCCCGGGCTGAGCGGCGTGACCATGATCTCCTGCTTCCCTCTGGGGGCCCACACCCTGGCCCTCAAGAACGACGGTACTGTCTGGGCCTGGGGAAACAACATGTTCGGGCAGGTGGGCGACGGATCGACCACCGCCGCGTTGCAGCCCGTCCAGGTGCCCGGACTGACGAACATCGTCCAGATCAGCGCCGGTTACGGGCACTCCGTGGCGCTGAAAAGCGACGGGACCGTCTGGGTCTGGGGCGATATCGCGACGACGCTGTATTCCGGGGAAACAGAGAGCCCCCGCACGCCGCAGCCGGTGCCGGGCATCAGCAACGCCACGGCCGTGGTCGCGGGCG
This sequence comes from uncultured Desulfocurvus sp., assembly GCA_964444695.1. Classification (GTDB taxonomy): domain Bacteria; phylum Desulfobacterota; class Desulfovibrionia; order Desulfovibrionales; family Desulfovibrionaceae; genus Desulfocurvus. Next base: position 1,731 of record CAYUIN010000111.1, on the reverse strand, counting down.
GCGAATTCACCCTGGTCCTGCGCGAGGACGGCACGGTCTGGTCGTGGGGCACCAATTTGTCCATGGCCCTGGGCTACGAAACCGAAGGCACCAAGGCCTACACCCCGGGCCGGATAGCCACGTTGTCCGGTATCGTGGACATCGCAACCAACGGGAACGGGGGCATCGCCCGCGACGCGAGCGGGCACATCTGGCAGTGGGGCGACCGGTTCGACTCCTTGCTGGACCCGGAGCCCTACCTGCCCGCACTCAAGACCACGATCGGCAACGTGACCAGGATGTTCGGCGGGATCGGCAATTATGCGGTGCTGACCGGCGACTCGCGGCTGTACGTCTGGGGCACGGGGTTCAAGGCCTTTCTCGATGCCCACCCGGAACTCGGCAACATCCCCGGCTACGGCTATCTCAACGACAGCCCCGAAATCGCGGTCCTGGACCTGCCGGAATTGACCAGGAACCTTTCCCTGGGCTGGTTCGCGGGGATCTTCGAATCCGTGACCGGCACCCTGTTCTTCATCGGTACCCAGGACGAGGATTTCCCCTTGCTCGGGAACGGGACCACCACCCACACCGAATACACCACGCCACACACCATGGGCGAGGTCGACACGTTCACCGACCGGGCCCCGGCCCCGCCGCCGTCCATTCTCCCCGCCATCTCCGTGCTCCTGCTGCAATGACGGGCCCCGGGAGCCCGCGAAACCGATCTCCCGGGAATCCGGGCAGGTGCGCCTGCCCCCCGCGGCGGGCTCAGACCGGGGCGCGCCCGGCCCGCAGGGCGCCGCGCACCCCGCGCAGGGTCACGGCGCCGACCACGATCAGCCCGCCGGTGAGGGCCCAGGCCCCGGGCAGTTCGCCGTAGCCCAGGGCCACCCAGATCGGGTTGAAGATCGGCTCCAGGGTCATGATCAGGATGGCTTCCAGGGCGCCCAGGCGGCGGATGGCCCAGGCGTAGAGCAGCAGCGACACGCCCTGCTGGAACACGCCCAGGTACGCCAGGCCCAGCCAGCCCGCACCGCCCGGCCCGCCCTGAAGCACGAACGGCAGCCCGCACAGCGCCGTGAGCAGATGCCCCAGCAGCACGGACTGCACCGGGGAGGCGTCCTTCTGGGCGCGCATGCACAGCGTGAACAGCGCGTAGGACAGGCCGGTGCCCATGGCCACGAGGTTGCCCGCCAGGCCCGACGGCGAGAGCTTGTCCAGGAAGAACAGGACCATGCCGCCGACCACGACCCCGGTGAAGAGCCAGTCCCCGCGCCGGGTGCGCTCGCCCAGCAGCACCGGCGCGAGCAGCGCCACGTACACCGGCGCGGTGTAGGCCAGCAGGATGGCGTTGGCCGCCGTGGTCAGCTTGGTGGCCACGACGTTGGTCACCAGCAGCCCCGCGTAGCCCAGGGCCGCGCCCAGGCGCACGGGCGTGGGGCGCGTCAGGCCGCGCCAGGCGGCACCGGGCCCGTCGCGCCGCGTCAGGACCAGCAGCGTCAGCGCCGCCAGCGCGCTGCGCACGCCGGTGATGGCCATGGGATGCCAGTCCACCACCTTGATGGCCAGGCCGCCCGAACTCCAGATCAGCGCGGTGGCGGCCATGACCAGCATGGCCCGGGTCTTTTCGGTCACGAAGGCTCCTTGGCGCGGCGGGCGCAGGCAACGGTTCTACGCCGCCCGCCCGCCCAAGGCACCGGCCCGGGAACACGGAAAATAATGCGCCGGACCAGCGGCGCGGCGCGCACG
>CAYUIN010000110.1:0-7159 GCA_964444695.1 uncultured Desulfocurvus sp. | reverse complement strand
CGCCCTCGGCGGCGGAGGAGGCGTTGTGCGCCACTTCGAGTACCGTGGCGTTCATCTCCTCCATGGCCGTGGCGGTCTCGCCCATGCGCTCGCGCTGGAGCGTGGTGCCGCTGCCCGCCTCCAGGACCTGGGAGGACAGGCCCTCGGCGGAATAGGCCACCTGCTCGGAAATGGCGAAGGCCCGCCGCGAACTTTCGTTGATCTTCTCCAGGGTCTCCTTGATGCGCAGCTCGCTGTCCCGGCAGGACCCGGCGAACTCCTCCATCTCGACCAGCCGCGTCTGGGCCTGCGCGGCCTCGCCCTCGGCGGCGGCCAGGCGGGAGACGAGATTGTCCGCCAGCGCGGCGACCCCGGCGCGCAGTGCGTCCAGGTCGCCCGCGCCGCCCGCCTCCAGGGGCACGTTCAGGTTGCCCTCGGCCATGAACCGCACATCCCTGGCCAAGGCCTCGGCGGGCTCCGCCACCGAACGCCGCACGACCAGGCACAGCGGCAATGAGGCCAGGGCCAGGGCGGCCCCGGCGACCAGGGACAAGGCGGTCAGCGCCCCGGCTCCCTGCTCCAACCCCAGGGCCACAAGGACACCGGCCACCGCGACGCACACGCCGCCGGCCACGCAGACGATGACGATCTTGCGATACAGGCGCATCCCGCTCTCTCCTTCGCATACGGTTCCCGGATCATGCGGCCCGGCGCGAGGCACGGGCCATCGCGCCTACTGTACAACAGAAAGAGGGGATTGCAAGAAGACGATCTATATTCCGCTCAGGCAGCCGAGGAGGGATTTTTCGATCTCGCGCACGCGATCCGGATTTTCCGCCTTGCCGCCGGAGGATTCACGTACGTAGAACACGTCCGCGACACGGTCGCCGTAGGTGGCGATCTTGGCGATCTGCAAGGACAGGCCCAGGCCGTGCAGGGCCGTGGCTATATCATACAGGATGCCTATGCGATCGGCGGCGGTCACTTCGATGACCGTGTGGAAGTCCGAGGCCTGGTTGTGGACCGCGATCTCGGGTTCGATCTCCAGGGACTTCCCGGCGCTGGGCGCGCGGCGTTTCTCGCCGATGCGGTACGCCAGGTCCAGGCGCCCGCTCATGGCGTTGCGCACCGAGGCCGCGACCCGCGTCCAGAGGTCGTCCGGGTTCAGGAACTCCGGCGGGTCCGAGACGTTGAACACGTCCACGGCCGTGCCGTCGCGCCACAGGAAGCACTGCGCGGAGACGATGTTGATGCCGTGCAGGGCCAGGACCCCGGCCAGGGTGGCGAACAGCCCCGGGTTGTCCATGCCCGCGATGGCCACCTCCCAGCAGCCCAGCTCCGGGTGCGGCTCGGTCTGCACGGCCACCACGCCCATGCCCCCGCGCCCGCCCGGGCGCACGCGCTCGGCCTCGGCCACCATGCCCCGCAGCCGCCGCACCAGGCCCATGTGCCGGACCACGGCCGGGGCGGACATCTGCAACAGGTAGCGCTGGGGCATCAGGGCCAGCATGGCTTCCACCTCGGCCCGGGGCACGGCGTCCCCGGCTCCGGCGCGGACCTCCTCGCGGGTGCGCTCCATGGCCCGCACGGCGTCCGCGCTGGCCAGGCGCCCGCCGCGCAGGATGTGCAGGATCTTGCGGTACAGCTCCCACAGCAGGCTGGCGGTCCACTGCTTCCAGACCTGGGGCCCGGTGGCCGCCGCGTCCGCCCAGGACAGCAGCATCAGCATCCGCAGACGGTCCACCCCGCCGACCACGCCCGCGCAGGCCGCGACCACGGCCTCGTCGTTCAGGTCGCGGCGCGTGGCGGTCTCGTACAGCGTCAGGTGCTCGCGCACCAGGACCTCGACGTCGGCCACGGTCTCCTCGTCCAGGCCCCAGCGCTCCATGACCTGGCGGGCGATCTCCGCGCCCTTGGCGGAATGCCCGCCGCCCAGGCCCTTGCCGATGTCGTGGAACAGGGCCCCGAGCATCAGCCGTCGGGGGTGCAGCAGCTCGTCGCGCAGGTCGGCGAAGCCGCGCACGCCGCCTTCCATGGGGCCTTCCAGCAGGGCCACGGCGCGGATGGTGTGCTGGCCCACGGGGTAGATGTGGTAGGTGTCAAACTGCACCAGGTCCTGCACGCGGCCGAACTCGGGCAGCAGCGCGCCCAGGTAGCCCGTCTCCAGCATCTGGCCCAGGACCTCCCCGGCGCGGCCCGAGGTCAGCACCCTGAGCAGGGACTCGGCGGCCTCCGCCGAGGCGCGCAGGCGCTCGCGCACCAGGTACAGGTGGCCGGAGACGAAGCCCCGCGCCTCCCAGGACAGGGGCAGCCCGGTGCGCGCGGCGGCCTCGAAGATGCGCGCCAGGACCATCGGGTCGCTGGGGTAGCCGCGCGGCAGGTCGAAATCCACCCGGTCGCAGCCCAGGCGCAGGCCGGGCTCGCCCCGCCCGCCGGGCGCGGACGCCGGGGAACAGGCCGCCCCGGGCAGCGAGGCGGTGAAGGCCCCGTGCAGGGCCTTGATGCCCGCCATGTCGCGGTGCAGGCGGCCCAGGAAGCGCTCCACGGCCATGGTCCCGTCCTCGTCGCGGTAGCCCAGGGCCTCGGCCACGGGGCGCTGCTGGTCCAGGTGCAGGCGGTCGCCCCGCCGCCCGCTGACGTGGTGCAGCAGGTTGCGCACGCGCAAAAGCAGGCGCAGGGCGTCGGTCAGGAAATGCACCTGGGCCTCGGACAGGCGCCCGGCGCGCAGCAGCTCCTCCAGGGTGCCCTGGCCGTAGTGCACGCGGCCCAGCCAGAGCACCTGGTGCACGTCGCGCAGGCCGCCCAGGCCTTCCTTGAGGTCCGGCTCCAGCAGCGCGCTGGAATCGCCGTGGCGGGCCAGGCGCTCGGTGTTCTGGGTCCGCAGCCAGTCGCTGAAGGCAGTGGCCTTCTTGGCGGCGACCTTGGCCAGCAGGTCGGACTGGAAGCGGGCGAACAGGGCCGGGTCGCCCTCGATGAGCCGGGCGTCCAGCAGCGAGGCCAGGACCTCGAAATCCTTGCGCGCCAGGGCCAGGCAGTCCTTGACGCTGCGGAAGCCGTGCCCCAGGTCCAGGCCCAGGTCCCACAGCGGGTAGAACAGGGACTGGGCCAGGTCCAGGGCCTCGGCCGGGATGCGCTTGTCGTAGAGCACGAGGATGTCGATGTCCGAGTGCAGGCACAGCTCGCTGCGGCCGTAGCCGCCCACGGCCACGACCATGAAGCGGGAAGCGGAGACGGGGAGCGCGTCCGGGGGCCGGATCTCGGCCAGCCGGGCGCGGAAATAGGTGTCCATCAGCGCGGAGAGCTCGCGGCAGAAACGCCGCCCCGCCGCCCCGGCGGGGATCCGGGCGGCCAACGCGGCGCGGCCCTGGCGCAGGGCCGCCGCGGCCTGGGAGGCGGCGTGCTGGGACATTGTCCTCTCATCGCGCGGCGCGGGCGGCGGCGCGTGGCCGGGCCCGTCCGCGACAAGGCCCCCGCGCCCGGTGGGCGCGGGGGCTGGATCGCGTCGTTTGCCTTGCGGCGGGTGGAGCGGGCCTAGACGGCCTCGTCCCCGGTCTCGCCGGTACGGATGCGGACCACGTCGTCGACGGTGGAGACGAAGATCTTGCCGTCGCCGATCTGGTTGGTCCTGGCCGCCTTCTGCACCGCCTCCAGGGCGGCGCCCAGCATGTCGTCGGAGACGACCACGTCGATCTTGACCTTGGGCACGAAGTCCACCTGGTACTCGGCGCCCCGGTAGACCTCCTTGTGCCCGCGCTGGCGGCCGAAGCCGCGCACGTCGGAGACGGTCATGCCCTGGATGCCCAGGTCCGTCAGCGCGGCCTTGACCTCGTCGAGCTTGAAGGGCCTGGTGATGATCTCTATCTTCTTCATCTGCTTGTTCTCCCTGTGTTCTTGTATGCGACTTTACCGCACCGGGCAAGCCGGACGGCGGGCACGGGCCCTAGATCTGGTAGCCCGCCTCGCTGTGCTGGCTGACGTCCAGGCCGTTCAACTCGTCCTCCACGCTCACGCGCAGGCCCATGGTCGCGTCCACGGCCTTGAACAGGATCATGGACACGATGAAGCAGTACGCCCAGGTGGCGACCACGGAGACGAACTGGATCCAGAGCTGGCCGGGGTTGCCGTAGAGCAGGCCGTTCACGCCGCCCACGGACTCCACGGCGAACAGGCCGGTGGCCAGCGCGCCCCAGGTGCCGCCCACGCCGTGGATGCCCACCACGTCCAGGGAGTCGTCGTAGCCCAGCTTGGCCTTGAGCATCACGCCGCCGTAGCAGATCACGCCGCCGCCCAGGCCGATGATCAGGGCGCCCATGGGATCGACGAACCCGGCGGCCGGGGTGATGGCCACCAGGCCCGCCACGGCGCCGGAGGCGGCGCCCAGGGTGGTCGCCTTGCCGTGGTGCCACTTCTCCACCAGCAGCCAGCCGATGAGGGCGGCGGCGGCGGCGATGTGGGTCGTGACGAAGGCGTTGGCGGCGGCGCCGTTGGCGGCCAGGGCGCTGCCCGCGTTGAAGCCGAACCAGCCGAACCAGAGGATGGCCGCGCCGGTCAGGGTCATGGGCAGGTTGTGCGGAATGAAGGCCTCGGAGCCGTAGCCCTTGCGCTTGCCCAGGCAGAAGGTGGCCGCCAGGGCCGCCGCGCCGGAGCTCATATGGACGACGGCGCCGCCCGCGAAGTCCAGCGCGCCCATGGCGCCCATCCAGCCGCCGCCCCAGACCCAGTGGCACATGGGGCTGTAGACGAAGAGCAGCCAGAGCACGGAGAAGACCACGAAGGGCCCGAATTTGATGCGCTCGGCGAAGGCGCCGGTGATCAGCGCCGGGGTGATGACCGCGAACATGCACTGGAAGATCATGAACGCGAGGTGCGGCAGGTTGGCCGTCGGCCCCCCGGGCTCCATGCCCACTCCGGCCAGGAACAGGTAGTCCAGGCCGCCGATAAGGCCCCCGGCGTCCGTGCCGAAGGACAGGGAATACCCGACCACGACCCAGACGATGGTCGCGACGCCCAGCAGGACGATGCTGTGCATCGCCGTGCCCAGGACGTTTTTGGCCCGGGCCATGCCAGCATAGAAGAGAGCCAGCCCCGGGGTCATGAACATGACCAGGGCGGCGCAGATCAAGATGAAGGCGGTATCAGCAGCGTTCATGTACGTCTCCTCGACATGAAAAAATTAACAAAATTGTAACATGCTCAAAAGTTCATTTTCACGATAATGTAAAAAATACGCTTTTGTCTTTGGTTCGAGTCGACCTCCCATCCCTTTGAAATTATTGGTACATTAAGCAGTTCCAGCCAAATTGCGTTCCCTTTGAGCGGTTACAGCAGCAAATCCGGGGCCAACTTCGCCGACAGGGAACCGACAAAAACGCAACCGGCCGGGGACGGGCGGCACGTTGCGGGCGCAGCCAAAAAAAGCGGCCCGAAACATCTTGCCTTGGGCGCGGTTTTTTATAACAGTCCCCCCTTCCGAAAACGGGCCCGCCGGGAGCGGCGGATCACGCCACAGGACACGAGACCATGGCCACCGACACCGAACGCTACGTGAAGACCTACCCCGTCTCCTGGGAGCAGTTGCACCGCGACGCCAGGGCCCTGGCCTGGCGGCTGCTGGAAGGCGGCCCCTGGCAGGGCATCGTGGCCATCACCCGGGGCGGCCTCGTCCCGGCCTCGATCATCGCCCGCGAGCTGGACATCCACCACATCGACACGGCCTGCGTGGTCAGCTACGACTGGAAGGACCAGGGCCGGGCCAATATCCTTAAAGATTGCACCCTGGCCGGGGACGGCACGGGCTGGCTGGTCATCGACGACCTGGTGGACACCGGCGGCACCCTGAAGCTGCTGCGCGAAAAACTGCCCGGGGCCCATTTCGCCACGGTCTACGCCAAGCCCCAGGGCCGCCCGGCGGTGGACACGTTCGTCACCGAGGTCAGCCAGGACACCTGGATCCTCTTCCCCTGGGACGCCGAGTCCCGGTTCGTCACGCCCATCGTCAAGCTGCGCGAGAACGGGGACGCCTAGCCCGGGAAAACACCGCACGATCGCCCCCGCAATCCCGCACTTGCCCACGGACAGGCAGGTAGGATAGGGGGTTGTAAACGTCATCTCTGCACGGAGGAACACATGCGCAAGTTCTGGTTGTTTGCTCTCATTCTGTGCCTGGCCGCCCTTCCCCTGCTCAGCGGCTGCGGCAATGACGACAAGGCCGAGAAAAAGGCCCCGGAGACCACCGCCGCCCCCGAGCCCAAGGCCGCCGAGGCCCCGGCTCCCGCCGCCGAACAGGCCGCCGCCCCCGAGGGCGAGGTCAAGATCGGCTTCATCTACGTCTCCCCCGTGGGCGACGCGGGCTGGTCCCATTCCCACGACGTGGCCCGCCAGGAGCTGGAGAAGATCCCCGGCGTGACCACCTCCTACGTGGAAGCCGTGCCCGAGGGCGCCGACGCCGAGCGCGTCATCCTGAACATGGCCCGCAAGGGATTCAAGCTCATCTTCACCACCTCCTACGGCTACATGGACCCCACCCTGAAGGTGGCCCAGCAGTTCCCCGACGTGGTCTTCATGCACTGCTCCGGCTACAAGACGGCCCCCAACATGGGCAACTACTTCGGCCGCATCTACGAGGCCCGCTACCTGACGGGCATCGTGGCCGGCTCCATGACCAAGTCCAACATCATCGGCTATGCCGCCGCCTTCCCCATCCCCGAGGTCATCCGCGGCATCAACGCCTTCACCCTGGGCGCGCGCAGCGTGAACCCCAAGGCCGAGGTGCGCGTGGTCTGGACCAAGACCTGGTATGACCCGGCCACGGAGAAGGAGGCCGCCAAGAGCCTCATCGACGTGGGCGCCGACGTCATCACCCAGCACCAGGACTCCCCCGGACCCATGGAAGCCGCCCAGGAAGCGGGCGTCTGGGGCATCGGCTACAACGCCGACATGGCCCCCTTCGCGCCCAACGCGGTGCTGACCTCGGCCGTCTGGAACTGGGCGCCGCTGTACAAGGCCGCCGTGGAGCAGGTCCGCGCGGGCGCCTGGAAGAGCGAATCCCTGTGGGAAGGCATGAAGGACGGCGTGGTGGACATCGCGCCCATCTCCGACAAGGTCCCGGCCGAGGTCAAGGACAAGGTCATGCAGGCCAGGGAGGCCATCATCGCGGGCACCCTGCATCCCTTCAGCGGCC
>CAYUIN010000109.1:0-7180 GCA_964444695.1 uncultured Desulfocurvus sp. | reverse complement strand
ACCATGGATAATGAACCGCACATGAACGCCATCGCCCGCTACCTGCAAGACGAACTGCCGCGCATCAACGCCTTCCTGGACGCCGAAACGGCCAAGCTCGACCCCGTGGTCCGTCCCACCGTGGCCCACGTGCTCGGCGCCGGGGGCAAACGGCTGCGCCCGCTGCTGGCCATCCTCTGCGCCCGCGCCCTGGGTTGCGGGGCGGACGTCTACCCCCTGGCCTGCTCCCTGGAGATGCTGCACTCGGCCACCCTGCTGCACGACGACATCCTGGACGACGCGGCCCTGCGCCGGGGCAAGGCCGCCGCGCACATCGAGTTCGGCAAGGCCGGGACCATCCTGGCGGGCGACGTGCTGCTGGCCCTGGCCAACCGCCTGGTGGCGGACTACGGCGACGCCCGGATGACCGCCATCCTCTCCGAGGCCATCCTGCGGACCTGCACCGGCGAGGTGATGGAGATCGCCAACGTGCGCAACACGGCCCTGTCCGAGGCCGACTACTACGAGATCATCACCGGCAAGACGGCCTACCTGTTCCAGGGCGCCTGCGAGTGCGGGGCCATCCTGGCCGGGGCCGGCCCGGAGATGGAGCGCGCCGCGCACGACTACGGCCTGAACCTGGGCATCGCCTTCCAGCTGGTGGACGACGCCCTGGACTACGTGAGCCCCAGCGAGGTCACGGGCAAGCCCTCGGGCGGGGACCTGCGCGAAGGCAAGATGACCCTGCCCCTGGTCCTGTATCTGCAGGGCCTGCCCGCCGCCGAGCGCGAGGCCCTCACGGCCCGCATCGCCTCGGGCGAACTGGCCGGGGACGAGGCCGGGGCCGTGGCCGACGCCGTGGCCGGACAGGGCTACGCCCAGAAGACCAAGGACGTCGCCGGGACGTATGCCCAGGCCGCCAGGCGCGCCCTGGACGCCTTCCCCCGGCGGCGGGAGACGGAGATCCTGCACGAGGTCCTGGACGTCGTGCTGTCCAGGAACAAATAGCGCGCATACCGGGAGCGAGCGATGAGCAAGGGAACCGAGCGGCTTCTCGCCTCCGTGCGACAGGGGCTGGAACAGGCGTTTCCCCCGGTCACGGCCCAGCTCCTGCGCGAGCTGGTCAAACCCAACCCCGATTTCGACGACATCGCCCGGGTCATCGGCCTGGACCCGGTGATGTCCGCCGCCGTGCTGACCCTGGTCAACTCCCCGTTCTACTCCCTGTCCCAGAAGGTCACGACGCTGGAACGCGCGGCCGTGGTCCTGGGCACCAAGGAAATCCTGAAGATCGCCCTGTCCGTGTCCTTCGCGGGCAAGGGCGCCCAGGCCGACAGGTCCGAGGCCAACTTCGCCAACTGGCGCCTCGTGGTCTGGTCGGCCATCGCCGCCGAGCTGCTGGCCGAGCGCCTCTGCCCGGCGGAAACGGACCTGGCCTACCTCTGCACCCTGCTCAAGGACCTCTCCCTGCTGCTGGTCAGCCGCACCGCGCCGGACATGCTGCCCTACGAGGGGGACGGCGAGATCCTGACCTGCCTGCGCCGGGGCCAGCTGGACGCCGAGCGCGACGCCTGGGGCATGGACCACGCCCAGCTGACCATCCGCGCCCTGGCCGAATGGGGCGTGCCGGACCTGGGCTGCAACTGCATCGCCGACCACCACGACCTGGACCACATCGACGCCCACGGCCCGCTGACCCAGGCCGTGACCCTGGGCACGCAGTGGTCCGAGCTGGCCGCGGGCTGCGACCGCGACCCCATCTTGCTGGTGCAGTTCGAAATGGCCCTGCGCGAGCGCCTGGGCGTGGACACCGCCGAGGTGGAGGAGACCCGGGCCCGCTGCATCCAGAAATTCCGCTCCATGCTGGCCATCCTGGACATGGCCGAGGCCGACGCCCCGGCGCGGCTCTACGAGCACTCGGTCCAGGCCATGCAGAACTACCATTTCCAGACCATGGAGATCACCTCCGCCTCAGGCGGGCCGCCGTCCCTGGCGCGGATCATCGGCCGCCACCTGCGCTGGAACTTCGGCCTGGGCCAGTGGGACCTGGCCCTCAGGTCCCCGCGCGACGACGGCTGGGAGCTGCTGCGGCTCACGGAAAAGGGACTGGCCGAGACCGGCCACTTCGCCCTGGCCTCGGAGCTGCCCTGGCGCTTCGCCAAAAAGCGCTACCCGCTGCTCAGCTCCGGCGAGAACTGGGGCGAGCTGCGCCTGAAGGTCGGCGCCCTGGCCAAGGAGTCCGAACAGGACATGGCCCTGTTCACGCGCTTTTTGTCCCGGGCCTACGAGCAGTACTGCATGCGCCACGCCGTGCTGGAGGCCAAGGCCAGGACCCTGGACGCCCTGCCCGTGGGCGTGGGGCACCTGGACGAGGAGGGCCGCATCCAGGAGCTGAACGCCACCCTGCTCGACTTCCTGGGCCACCCCGAGGACCCCAGGGGCCGCGACGTCATGGACTGCATGGCGCTCATCGACGTGCCCCGGCTGGACACCGAATGGCGACTGTTCCTGGGCAACTCCGAAAAGCCCGTGTTCTCCAAGTTCCTGTGCCAGGAACGGGCCGAGGCCCCCGGCGGGCACCGCTGCATGTACTTCTCCGCCCACAAGCAGTCCCACGCCGGGCGCGGCTCCATCCTGTTCCTGGCCGAGGACGTGACCGAGGTCTCCGCCCTGGAGGCCCAGGCCCTCAGGCAGGGCGAGTTCATGGAACAGCTCGTGGAGTCCATGCAGGACCTGGTGATGACCATCGACGCCGCGGGCCGCATCGGCTTCGCCTCCCCGCGCTACGCGGACCGGCTCACCGGGCGCAACCTGTTCGCCATCGCCAAGCCCGTGGGCTCCTTCGCCGGGGTCTGGAACCCCAAGATGCTGGCCACGGATCAGCCCCCGGTGGAAGTGGTGCTGCAACTGCGCGACGGCAACTTCAAGTCCCTGGAGCTGATGTTCTCGCGCCTGCGCGGGGCCAGGGCGGGCAAGCCCGGCTACCTCGTGGTGGGTCGCGACCTGACCGCCGTGCGCCGCCTGGAGGAACGCCTCAAACGCCAGGCCGTGTTCGACAGCCTGACGGACCTCTTCAACCGCTTCCAGTTCCACGCCTTCCTGGAGCGCGAGGCCCGGCGCGCCTCGCGCACGGCGCGGGCCATGGGCATGCTGTTCCTGGACCTGGACGGCTTCAAGGCCGTGAACGACACCCTGGGCCACCAGGCCGGGGACGACATCCTGCGCGGCGTGGCGGCCATCATCCGCGACAAGGTGCGCAAGGGCACGGACTTCCCCTGCCGCTACGGCGGCGACGAGTTCGCCATCATCGCCACCAACGTCGGCGAAGGCGGGCTCAAGGCGCTGGCCGAGCGCATCCGCGAGGCCGTGGTCCACAAGTTCGGCGAGACCATCGGAGTCAGCATCGGCCTGGCCCTGCTGCGCGAGGGCGAAAACCCCGAGGACCTGGTGCGCCGGGCGGACCGGGCCGCGTATCAGGCCAAGGCGCGCGGCGGAAACACCGTGGTCCAGGACCAGGACGAGGGCTGAGCGGGAGCGCAACAGGCCGGTTTTCGACGTTTTTCGCGCCCGGGGCGCCCGGCGCGGCGGCACCCCTCCCGGGTTTTGCTTTTTTCGGCAACTCGCGTACAGTCCGACCCGGCGCCCGGGCGCCGCATCCGACCGTATTGCATCCGCGCCTCCACCCCACCCGGGGCCGGGGCGCAGGTCCGTTTGTAAGGAGTCGCAATCATGCTTTCGCGTATCGAACTCGGCCTTCGGGACCACGTCGTCGACAGCGTCGGCCTGCGCACCGCGCGCGGGCTGCGCGCCGCCCTCGGCGCCTGCGTGGACGGCTGCCGCATCGTCAAGGTCTTCACCGTCCAGGGCGTGGACGAGGCCGGGCTGGCCCGGATCATCGAGGCCGGAGCCCTGCACGATCCCGTGCTGCACACCGTGTCGCGCACGCCCCTGGCGGGCGGGTTCGACTGGGCCATCGAGGTCGGCTTCCGCCCCGGCGTCACGGACAACGAGGGCCGCACCGCCCGCGAGTCCGTGGCCCTGGTGCTGGGCCTGTCCAAGGCCGAGGCCCGCGACGTCGCCGTCTACACCTCCACCCAATACCTGCTCACGGGCGACCTGGACGAGGACGAGGTGCGCCGCATCGCGGGCGGCTACCTGGCCAACGAGCTGATCCAGCGCTACGAATACAAGAGCGCCGCCCAGTGGGCCCAGGCCCCGGGCTTCGAGGCCAAGGCCGCCCAGGTCACCGGCGAGGTCCACGACGAGGTGGCCGTCATCGACCTGGAGTCCATGGACGACGAGGCCCTGGTCGCCTTCTCGCGCGAGAACACGCTGGCCCTGTCCCTGGGCGAGATGAAGGTCATCCGCGACTACTACCGCGACCCGGCCGTGCGCGAGCGGCGCGCCGCCCTGGGCCTGCCCCTGCAGGCCACGGACGCCGAGATGGAGGCCCTGGCCCAGACCTGGTCCGAGCACTGCAAGCACAAGATCTTCAACGCGCGCATCGACTACGACAACCGCGAGACCGGCACCCGCTCGGTGGTGGACAGCCTGTTCGGCACCTTCATCGCGGGCAGCACCAAGGCCATCCGCGCCGCCAAGGGCAAGGACGATTTCTGCCTGTCCGTGTTCAAGGACAACGCGGGCGTCATCAAGTTCGACGACGAGCACAGCGTGTGCATCAAGGTCGAGACCCACAACAGCCCCTCGGCCCTGGACCCGTACGGCGGAGCGCTGACGGGCATCGTGGGCGTGAACCGCGATCCCATGGGCACCGGCATGGGCTCCAACCTGGTCTGCAACACCGACGTGTTCTGCTTCGCCTCCCCGTTCTGGAAGCAGGAGCTGCCCCCGCGCCTTCTGCACCCGCGCCGGGTGCTCGAAGGCGTGCGCGAGGGCGTGGAGCACGGCGGCAACAAGTCCGGCATCCCCACGGTCAACGGCTCCATCGTCTTCCACGAGCAGTACCTGGGCAAGCCCCTGGTCTTCTGCGGCACCGTGGGCCTGATGCCCGCCGAGCTGAACGGCAAGCCCAGCCACGAGAAGACCGCCCTGCCCGGCGACGCCATCGTCATGACCGGCGGGCGCATCGGCAAGGACGGCATCCACGGCGCGACCTTCTCCTCCGAGGAACTGCACGAGGGCTCCCCGGCCACGGCCGTGCAGATCGGCGACCCCATCACCCAGCGCAAGATGTACGACTTCCTGATGCGCGCCCGGAACATGGGCCTGTACAACGCCATCACCGACAACGGCGCGGGCGGCCTGTCGTCCTCCGTGGGCGAGATGGCCGAGTTCTCCGGCGGCTGCCGCATGGACATCTCAAGGGCCCCGCTGAAATACGACGGCCTGCGCCCCTGGGAGATCCTGCTCTCCGAGGCCCAGGAGCGCATGACCCTGGCCGTGCCGCAGGACAAGCTGGCCGAATTCATGGCCCTGGCCGAGGAGATGGACGTCGAGGCCACGCACCTGGGCGAGTTCACCGACTCCGGCTACTTCCACGTGACCTACGGCGAGCGCCCCGTGGCCTGCCTGTCCATGGACTTCCTGCACGACGGCGTGCCGCAGATGGAACTGTCCGCCGTGTGGGAGCGCCCGGTGATCGACGAGCCGTACATGCCGCTGTTCGTCTCCGACCAGGCCGGGCTGCTGAAGACCATGCTCGGGCGCCTGAACATCTGCTCCAAGGAATACGTGGTGCGCCAGTACGACCACGAGGTCCAGGGCGGCAGCGTGGTCAAGCCGCTGACCGGCGCCAAGGCCGACGGCCCGTCCGACGCCGGGGCGCTCCGGCCCGTGCTGGGCAAGGACAAGGGCCTGGTCGTGTCCCACGGCATCTGCCCCAAATTCTCGCGCCTGGACACCTACTGGATGATGGCCTCGGCCATCGACGAGGCCATCCGCAACGCCGTGGCCACCGGCGCCGACCCGCGCCACATGGCGGGCACGGACAACTTCTGCTGGTGCGACCCGGTGCAGAGCGAGAAGACCCCCGACGGCGAGTACAAGCTGGCCCAGCTGGTGCGCGCCAACCAGGCCCTGGCCCACTTCTGCCAGGCCTTCGGCGTGCCCTGCATCTCCGGCAAGGACTCCATGAAGAACGACTACACCGGCGGCGGCCGGAAGATCTCCATCCCGCCCACGGTGCTCTACTCCATCCTGGCCATCGTGCCCGACGTGAACAAGTGCGTGACCTCGGACTTCAAGGCCGAGGGCGACGCCGTGTACCTGCTGGGCCTGACGCGGCCCGAGCTGGGCGGCTCGGAGGTCTCGGAGCTGTACAAGGCCCCGTTCTCCGACGTGCCGCAGGTGGACGCCGTGTCCGCCCGCACCCGGTACGAAACCCTGCACGAGGCCATGCAACAGGGCCTGGTCAGCGCCTGCCACGACCTGTCCGACGGCGGGCTGGGCGTGGCCGTGGCCGAGATGTGCATCGGTGGGCGCCTGGGCGCCGGCGTGGACCTGGACAAGGTCCCCTCCTGCCCCGGCGACATGCAGACCACGGACCTGTTGTACTCCGAGTCCAACTCGCGCCTGCTGGTCGGCGTGCGGCCCGAACACGCGGCGGCCTTCGAGGCCCTGTTCGCCGGGCAGCCCTGCGCCCGCATCGGCACCGTGGGCGGAAGCGCGCTGACCGTCAGCCACGGCGGCGCCCAGGTGCTCAGCGAGGGCGTGGACGCCCTGACCGCCGCCTGGAAGGCCCCCTTCGGCACCGACGGCCCCGGCTCCGGCTCCGGGAAGGTCCCGGACCTGCCGACCCTGTGCTGACCGCCCTGCACGGAGCCGCGCGCTCCGCTTCATGAACCACTGGCCGCGCCGGGACCGACAAGGACCTGGCGCGGCTTTTTGCAGCCCCGGAGACGGCACCATGGCCCAGGCGGCCCCCGAGATCATCCTGCCCCTGGAACCGGCCTCGGCCCGCGCCGCCGGCGAGGCCACGGCCCGCGCCGCCGCGCCCTGCGGCCTGGCCGGAAAGCCCCTGGACCGCCTGCTCCAGGCCGTGCAGGAGCTGGCGGAATCCGCCGCCGTGCTGGCCGGGGTCCTGGGCGTGGACGGGCGGATGCGCCTGGCCCTCAAGCCGCACACCGGCTGGCTGACCGTGGAGCTGGAGCTGCCCGCCGCCATCCCCCTGGACCCCGTCTTCGACCAGAGGGACGCCGCCCTGGAGGAACTGCCGGGCCTGAAGGTCATGCCGGACATC
>CAYUIN010000108.1:0-7303 GCA_964444695.1 uncultured Desulfocurvus sp. | reverse complement strand
TGTCCCTGCGCCTGTACGTGCACGCGGGCTCGTCCTTCGAGACCCCGGCCCAGGCGGGCATCAGCCACCTGCTGGAGCACATGGTGTTCAAGGGCACGGCCAAGCGCGCCCCCGGCCAGGTGGCCGAGGACATCGAGGGCGCGGGCGGCTACCTGAACGCCGCCACCAGCTTCGACTACACCGTGTACATCATCGACCTGCCGTCCAAGTCCTGGACCCTGGGCCTGGACGTGCTGCGGGACATGATCTTCAACACCCGCCTGGACCCGGACGAGCTGGAAAGCGAAAAGAAGGTCGTCCTGGCCGAACTGGAGCGCGGCGAGGACACCCCGTCCAGCCTGCGCTTCAAGACCATGCAACCCCTGGTCTGGGGCGGCACGCCCTACGAGCGCCCGATCATCGGCACCCGCGAGACCGTGTCCGGCTTCAGCCGCGACGACATCCTGAAGTACATCGGCACCTTCTACCAGCCGCAGTCCATGCTGGCCGTGGTGGTGGGCGACGTGGAGCCCCGGGCGGCCCTGGAACAGGTGCGCGCCTTTTTCGGCGACCTGGAAAACCACGGCCCCGTGACCCCGCGCCGCCCGCTGGACGTGCCCCGCTTCGGCGCCCCGCGCCTGGAGGTCCGCTCCGGGCCGTGGAACAAGGTCTACCTCTCGCTGGGCTTCCCCATCCCCGGGCTGCACGGCGCGGAGGTCCCGGCCCTGGACATGCTCTCCGAACTGCTGGGCGGCGACGAGACCTCGCGCCTGACCCGGCGCTACAAGTACGAACTGGGCCTGGTGGACTCCATCTCGGCCTACGCCATGACCCTGGACCAGACGGGCCTGTTCACCATCGGCGCCGAGCTGGACCGCGACAAGCTGCCCGAGTTCTGGACCAGGCTGACCCATGACCTGGCGAACCTGGACGCCTCGACCTTCAGCGAGCAGGAGCTGGCCCGGGTGCGGCTGGCCATGCAGGACGCGCTGTACACCTCCAAGGAGACCCTCTCCGGCCTGGCCTCCAAGATGGGCTACTTCCAGTTCTTCGAGGGCGGGCAGGAGGCCGAGGCCAACTACCTCTACGCCCTGGACCACGTGGACGCCGAGGCCATGCAGGCCGTGGCCGACCGCTACCTGACCCGCGAGGCCCTGGCCGCCGTGGCCCTGGTGCCCGAGGGCACGGACGCGGGCCTGACCGGGGAGCTGACCGCCGCCGTGGACGCCGCCTACGGCCCCGCCGCAGGCGCAAAGGACGCGCAGCGGGCCGCGCCCGCCGCCGTGGCCGAACCCGCCACCGTGGACCTGGGCGGCGGCCGCAGCCTGGTCCTGCTGCCCGACCGGACCCTGCCCTACACCGCGCTGACCATCGCCTACACCGGCGGCGACGCGCTGCTGTTCCCCAGCGAGCAGGGACTCGCGGAGCTGACCTCCGCCGCCCTGACCAAGGGCGCCGGGACGCTCTCCGCCACGGACTGGGAGGACTTCCTCTCCGACCGCGCGGCGAGCGTCGGCGCGAGCGCCACGCGCGACCTGTTCACCGTGCGCGCCAAGTTCCCCTCGCGCTTCACGGCGGACGTCCTGCCCCTGGTGCGCGACATGCTCACGGCCCCGGCCTTCGCCCCGCAGGAGATCGCCCGCGCCGTGCGCGAGCAGCAGGCGGCCATCAAGAGCCGCGAGGACCGGCCCACGGGCCTGGCCTTCCGCCACCTGTTCCCCATGCTCTACAAGGACACCGCCTACTCCTACCTGCACCAGGGCACCCTGGACGGCGTGGCGGGCCTGGGCGAGGCCGACGTGCGCACCTTCTGGGACCGCCAGCGCAGGCAGCCCTGGACCATGGCCGTGTGCGGCGACTTCGACGCCGAGGCCGTGACGGCCCTGGCCCGCGAGCTGGCCGCCGCCGTCCCGGCGGAGCCGTTCGCCTTCCCCCGGCCGGATTGGAGCGGCGAGTTCAAGAAGAACCTGACCCTGGCCGACCGCAACCAGTCGCACATCGTGGTGGCCTTCCCCGTGCCCGGGACCCGGGGCGCGGACAGCGTGGGCCTGGACGTCCTGCGCCAGACGTTGGCCGGGCAGGGCGGCCTGCTGTTCCGCGAACTGCGCGACAGGCAGAGCCTGGGCTACACCGTGACCGCCTTCCTGTGGCAGGCGCCGGAGACGGGCTTTTTGGCCTTCTACATCGGCACCTACCCCGAGAAGACCGAGCAGGCCCTGGAGGGCTTCCGCAAGGCCGTGGACGACCTGCGCCGGACGCCCCTGGACGGGGCCGAGGTCGCCCGCGCGGCCAGCCTCATCGCCGGAGACTACATCCGCGACCACCAGAGCCTGGCCTCGCGCAGCGCCGAGGCCGCCGGGCTGCTGACCCGGGGCTTCGACCTGGACCACGAGCGCCGCAACGTGGAGCTGGCCGCCAAGGTCACCCCGCAGGACCTGCTGGACCTGTCGCGCAAGTACCTGCACTGGGATGGGGCCTATGTGCTGACCGTGACGCCCTAGCCGCGCCCCGGCGCGCGAAAACGACCCGCAACGCCCGGGAGCCGAGCACGGCTCCCGGGTTTTTCTTTTTTCCGGCTTTGGGTTACAACCCCCGCAAAGCACGCGCCGTCCGGCGCGACCGGGGGAACAGACCATGCCGCGACCCATGCCGCGTCCGCTCCATGCCGCCCTGGCGGCCCTGGCCCTGGCCTGCCTCGTCCTGGCGCCCGGCCCGGCCCGGGCCTGGACCCTGACCATCCTGCACACCAACGACGTCCACTCCCGGCTGATCGAATTCGACGGCTCGGGCCGCCTGTGCCTGGAACCGGGCGCGGACTGCGCCGGGGGCGCGGCGCGGCTGCTGGCCGCCGTGCGCGGCGTGCGCGCCGAGGGCGGGGCCGTCGTGCTGCTGGACGCGGGCGACCAGTTCACGGGCACGCCGCTGTTCTCCCGCCGCCGGGGCGCCGCCGCCGCGCGGCTGATGCGCCTGGCGGGCTACGACGCCATGGCCCTGGGCAACCACGAGTTCGACCTCGGGCCCCAGGCTCTGGAATCCTTCGCCGGGGAACTGGGCTTCCCGCTGCTGGCGGCCAACGTCGAGGCCCCGGACCGTCCCGGCCTGGGCCGCCTCCTGGAGCCCTACGCCATCGTCCGGCGCCAGGGCCGGACCATCGGGATCATCGGCGCGCTGACGCCGGAGACCGCGACCCTGGCCAAGGACGCCGCCTGGGCCGTGTTCCGGCCCCTGGCCCCCGCCGTGACCATGGCCGCCCACGAGCTGCGGGCCTCGGGCGCCGAGGTGGTGATCTGCCTCACGCACCAGGGCTACGTCCGGGACCTGGAACTGGCGGCCTCCGTGCCGGGGCTGGACGTGATCGTGGGCGGGCATTCGCACACCGAGCTGGGCGCCGGGCCGGACGCGGCCGGGCCGTATCCCACGGTGGTCGCCTCGCCCCGGGGCGAGCCGGTGCTGGTGGTCACGGACGGCAAATGGGGGCGCCGCCTGGGGCGGCTGGATGTGGAGTTCGACGAGGCGGGCACGGCCGTGGCCTGGTCCGGCGCGCCGCTGGACCTGGGCCCGCAGGCCCCGAGGGACCCCGAGGGCCAGGAGCTGGAACGCGCCTGGACCGCCGAGCTGGGCGACTACCTGAAGCAGCCCGCGGGCACCTTGCGCGCCGCCCTGGACGGCGCGAAGGGAACCTGCCGCAGCGGGGAATGCGCCCTGGGCGACGCCGTGGCCGAGGCGGCCCTGGAAGCCCTGCGCGGGGCCGGGGCGCGCCTGGCGCTGATCAACGCGGGCAGCATCCGCGCGGGGCTGCCCGCCGGGCCCGTGACCAAGGGCGACCTGGCCACGGTCCTGCCCTTCGGCAACCGGCTGATCCTGGCCCGGCTCACGGGAGCGGAGATCCTGGCGGCGCTGGAACACGGCGTGAGCCGCGCGGCGCCGGGAGAGGCCGGGCAGGGCGGTACGGGCCGCTTCCTGCAGGTGGCCGGGCTGCGCTACGCCTGGACGCCGCTGGCCCCGCCGGGCGGGCGGCTGGTCTCGGCCCAGGTGCGGCTGCCCGGGGGCGGGTTCGAACCCGTGGACCCGGGCCGCGTGTACACCGTCGTCCTCAGCGACTACCGCGCCGCCGGGGGCGACGGCTACGCCATGCTCGCCGGGCCGGGCGGGCAGGGCTACGACACCTCCATCCCCCTGGTCCAGGCCCTGGGGGACTGGATCATGGCCCGCTCGCCCCTGGCCGTGGCCACGGACGGGCGCATCCACGCCGCCGGGCCCTGACGCGGCCCGCTAGCGGACCACCGTCACCGGGCAGGGCGCCGTCTGCAACACGCGGTGCGCCGTGCTGCCCAGCAGCAGCCCGGCGAAATCGCCCAGGCCGCGACTGCCCATGATGATCAATTCGCAGGGCTCGGCCTCGGCCACGTCCACGATGCAGCGCACCGTGTCCCCGGCGATGGCCCGGTGTTCGAAAGGCACGCCCGCCTCCTCCAGCAATTCGATGTACGGCCCGAGGATCGCCTCCGCGTCGCGGGCCAGCCACTCGGCGGCCTGGCTGAAATTGGGCTCGCCCAGCACGTTGGGCACCGGCTTGTGGCAGTGCAGCAGCAGGATCCGCGCGCCATACGCCCGGGCGGCGTTCACCGCGTGGCGCGCCGCCGCCGTGGATTGTTCGGAGCCGTCCACCGCCAGCAGAATCGTCTTGATGCTCATGCGTCCACCTCCCGTATCGGGTGTCGCTCGTGTCCCCAGTGTACGCCGGGAGCCCCAGGATGCAAGACCCCGGGCCTATCCGGCCAGCGGTTCAAGGAATTTCACGGCCCGGACCTCGGCCCAGCTGGGCCAGCCCCCGCGCGGCACGAAGCCCACGTGCCCGCCGTGCTCCGGGGCCTCCAGGAACAGCGCCGCGTTGCGCCCGGCCGCGTCCCACGGGTAGCACTCCGGGCCCAGGAACGGGTCGTCCTTGGCGTTGATCACCAACAGCGGCACCCGCACCGCGCCCAGGGTCCGCCCGCCGCCGTTGCGCGCGTAGTAGTCCTCGGCGTCGGCGAACCCGTTCAGCGGCGCGGTGTACGCGTCGTCGAACTCGCGGAAGTCGCGCATGGCGTCCAGCCCGTCCAGGGGCAGTTCGGCGGGGAACGCGGCGTGCTTGGCGCGGATCTTCTCCTTCAGGCTGCGCATCAGATAGGCCTGGTACAGCCGCGAGGCCCCGCGCTCCAGGACCCGCACGCAGCTCGCCAGGTCCAGCGGAGCGGACACCGCCACCCCGCCGCAGACCGCCTCCGGCACCCGCCCCGGGTCCTCGCCCAGGTACTTGGCCACCTGGTTGCCGCCCATGCTGAAACCCACCAGCGCCGCCCGGCCGTACCCGCCGCGCGACACGGCCCGCGTCAGCGCCGCATGCACGTCCCCGGTCTCGCCGCTGTGATAGGTCCGCGCCAGGCGGTTGGGCTCGCCGGAGCAGCCCCGGTGGTTCATGGCGCAGACGTCCCAGCCCCCGGCCAGCAGCGCGCGGGCCATGCCCAGCACGTACTTGCGCCGCGAATGGCCCTCCAGGCCGTGGATCACCAGCGCCACCCGGTCCGAGCGCGCGCCGCCCGGACCGGCCGCCAGGGCCCAGTCCAGGTCGATCCAGTCCCCGTCCGCCAGCTCCAGCCGCTCGCGCTCGTAGGCCAGCTCGGGCCTTGGGCGCAGCATCACCGGCCACAAGGTCTGCAGATGCCCGCCCGCAATGAGCGGCGGCGGAACGAAATTCGATGTCACGATGGGCACGGCTCCTCCTCTTCGACCCGGCAGGCTACTCCCGCCCGGCCCGGGCCGCAAGCCCCGCTTGCCTCCCCCGCAAGGAGCGGATACACCCCGATCATGAGCGCCATCACCACCTCGGTCTTCGACCTCTTTTCCATCGGCCCCGGCCCGTCCAGCTCCCATACCATCGGGCCCATGCGCGCCGCGCGCGACTTCCTGGAACGCCTGCGCGCCCTGCCCGACGCCGAACGCGCCCGGATCGATGCCGTCCGCTGCCACCTGTTCGGCTCGCTCTCCGCCACCGGACACGGACACGGCACGGACAAGGCCGTGCTCGCCGGACTGCTGGGACACGACCCGGAATCCGTGCCCCAAACCCTGCTCGACGACCTCGCCGCCAGGCCGCAAATGCGCCGCCCCCTGCCCCTGGACGGCGCCTCGGCCGATACCGGCCCGGACACCGTCGTCTTCGACGCCGTGGACGCGGACTTCCCCTGCAGCAACACCCTGACCCTCACCGCCCTGGCGGGCGGGACGACCCTGCTGGACATGGAATACCACTCCGTGGGCGGCGGGTTCATCCAGTGGCGCGGCTGGACCGAACCGCAACTCCCCGCGCCCAAATACCCCTACGAGACCATGGCCCAGCTCAAGGCCCACCTGGCCGCCAGCGGCCTGACCCTGCACCAGCTGATCCTGGACAACGAAAAGACCGTCCACAGACACAGCACCCGCGACATCCACGACCGCCTGGACCGCGTGATGCGGACCATGGAAAACGCCGTGCGCCGGGGCTGCGAGACCCAGGGCACCCTGCCCGGCAGCATCGGCCTGCGCCGCAAGGCCCCGATCCTCGTCTCCCGCTCCAAGGACTCCCGCCACTCCGCGGACCGCTTCCTGATGCTCGTCAATGCCTACGCCATGGCCGCCGCCGAAGAGAACGCTTCCGGTCACCTGGTGGTGACAGCTCCGACCTCCGGGGCCTCGGGCATCATCCCCAGCGTGCTCTACGTGCTGCACAACCACCTTCAGATCCCGCGCGAGACCATCCGCGACGGGCTGCTGGCCGCCGCCGCCGTCGGCTTCCTCGTCAAGCACAACGCCTCCCTCGCGGGCGCCGAGGTCGGCTGCCAGGGCGAGATCGGCACCGCCTCCGCCATGGCCGCCGCCATGCTCGCCTATGCCACCGGCCACCGCTTCCAGGTGGCCGAAAACGCCGCCGAAATCGCCCTGGAACACCACCTCGGGCTGACCTGCGACCCCGTGGGCGGCTACGTGCAGATCCCCTGCATCGAGCGCAACGCCATGGGCGCCGTCAAGGCCTACAACGCCTACCTCATGGCCACCCTCGGCGACCCCGACACCCAGGTCATCAACCTGGACAAGGCCATCTGGACCATGAACCAGACCGGCCGCGACATGCACCGCAAATACAAGGAAACCTCCCTCGGCGGCCTGGCCCTCAACATGCCCCAGTGCTAGCCGACCGACCCGCCGCCGGACTGGCGGACCGACGGGACGCGGCGGTGACGCCGAGGACGGCGAGTGCCTCCGGCGGTTGGGCTCCGCCCAAACCCGGCAGGGCTCTGCCCTG
>CAYUIN010000107.1:0-7314 GCA_964444695.1 uncultured Desulfocurvus sp. | reverse complement strand
GTAGTCGTCCCCGGGCACGAAGCAGATCTCCCGGCTCTCCTCGGGCAGGGGCGGGATCAGGCCGCGCTCGGCCAGGGCCTGGGGCACCTCGGCCTTGTACATATTCCCCAAAGGAAAACGGGCCAGGGCCAGCTTGTCCGGGTCCACCAGGGACAGGAAATACGATTGGTCGCGGCTGGCGTCCACACCTCGTATCAGGCCGACGCCGCCGCCAGGCAGGTCGGTCAGCCGGGCGTAATGGCCCGTGGCCAGGCCGTCCGCGCCCAACTCCCTGGCCGCGTCGAAGAGCACGCCGAACTTCATGTCCGGGTTGCACCGGGCGCAGGGGTTGGGGGTGCGGCCGTCCGCGTAGTCCTTGACGAACGGAGCCACCACCCGGCGCTCGAACTCGCGGGTCAGGTCCAGGGCGTGAAAGGGCACGTTCAGATCGCGGCAGGCCTCAGCCAGGCCCGCCTCAGCCCGTTCGCTCCGTTCGGTTGGGGGCAAAAAGCGGCCGTGCACGGCCATGACCTCCAGCCCCTGTTCCCGGAGCAGGGCCAGGGCCAGGAGGCTGTCCATGCCCCCGGAAACCGCCGCCGCGATGACGCCCATGCCGCGTCCGGGCATGTTCACCCCGCCACCAGGAAGAGAATGAAGATCAGGGCCAGGCCGATGAAGCTGACCCCGTTCATGGCCAGCACGTTGCGCATGAGCCGGTTGCAGGCCAGTTGCTGGCGGCCGCGCTGCAGCCAGAGCAGGAGGCGGTACTCGATGTACACGGTCAGCAGGTAGGCCGGGATGAGCATGAGCACGAACCAGGCCCCGACCCAGACCAGGGTCAGCTCGCCCACGCCGAAGTACTTGAAGTAGATGGGCATGAACAGGAGGGCCAGACCGGCCCCGGCGCAGGTGGAGACGAAGTTGATGAGCACGGCCCACAACAGCAGGCGGGGGGCCGGAATCTGGTCGTAGATGCGGTTCAGCCAGACGAACTCGACGCCGGTGGCCCAGAACTCGCCCAGGCTGAAGGCCGCGATGCTGGAGAAAGCCAGAAAAAGCACCGGCCCGCCCGCATCGGCCCGGCAGACCGATGGAATCAGGAGAATCAGGCAGACGAAAAGGCCTATTCGATGCTTCACGCGGCCGAGCCTAGCCCAGACCGGCCGGTCGGGGCAAGGGGGCGAGATTCCGCTCCAGAACGTGTCCGGCCGAGAGCACGGCCTCCTCGCCAAAGGACGGGCCGATGAGCTGCAGGCCCACGGGCATCTTGGTCTCGCCGCCCAGGCCAACAGGCAGGGACAGGCCCGGCAGCCCGGCCAGGGAGGCCGAGATGGTGAAGATGTCCATGAGGTACATCTGCAGCGGGTCGGCCTTCTCCCCGACCTTGAAGGCCGTGGTCGGGCAGACCGGCCCGGCGATGACGTCGCACTGGCTGAAGGCGGTCTCGAAGTCCTGGCGCAGGAGGCGGCGCACCTGGGCGGCCTTGCGGTAGTAGGCGTCGTAGTACCCGGCCGAGAGCACGTAGGTGCCGATGATGATGCGCCGCTGCACCTCGTCGCCGAACCCGGCCGTGCGGCTCTTGACGTACATCTCGATCAGCTCCTCGGCCGACTTGTCGCGCAGGCCGTAGCGCACGCCGTCGAACCGGGCCAGGTTGGAGGAGGCCTCGGCCATGGCCACGATGTAGTAGGTGGCGATGGCCCAGTCGGTCATGGAGAGCTTCACGGGCACGGTCTTGGCGCCCAGCTCCACGGCCTTGTCCACGGCCCCCTGGCAGGCGGCCCGGACCTCATCGGACAGCCCCTCGGCCCAGTACTCCTCGGGCAGACCAATGGTCAGCCCCTTGAAATCCTTGCGTTTCAATGCGGCCAGGTAGTCCGGCACGGGCGTGTCCACCGAGGTGGAGTCGCGCCTGTCGTGCCCGGCCATGACCTGCCTGACCCGGGCCACGTCCTCCACGCTGCGGGCCATGGGCCCGATGCAGTCGAGCGAAGAGCCGAAGGCCACCAGGCCGTACCTGGAGACACGCCCGTAGCTGGGCTTGAGCCCGACCACGCCGCAGAAAGACGCGGGCAATCTGATCGAGCCGCCGGTGTCCGTGCCCAGGGCGGCGAAGCACTGCCCGGCCGCCACGGACGCGCCCGAGCCGCCCGAGCTGCCGCCCGGCACGCGCTCCAGGTCCCAGGGGTTGTGGGTCGGGTGGAAGGCGGAATTCTCCGTGGACGAGCCCATGGCGAACTCGTCCATGTTGGCCTTGCCGATGACCACGGCCCCGGCCTCGCGCAGGCGGCGGACCACGTCCGCGTCGTAGCAGGGCGTGAAATTCTCGAGGATTTTGGAACCGCAGGTGGTGGGCGCGCCCTTGACGGCGATGACGTCCTTCACGGCCACGGGGACGCCCCACAGCGGGCGCGACGGGTCGGGGCCCTGGGCGTCCAGGGCGCGGGCATCGGCCAGGGCGGCCTCGCCGGTGACGGTGACGAAGGCGTGGACCCGGGGCTCCACGGCGGCGATGCGGTCCAGGGTGGCGGCCGTGGCGTCCTCGGCGCGGACCTCGCCCCGGGCCAGGGCGTCGCGGACCTCGCACAGGGTCAGAGCATGCAATGTGGACATGGGAACAATCCTTGGAGGCTAGACGATCTTGGGTACGATGAAGTGGCTGCCGTCGGTGCTGGGAGCGCCCGCGAGCAGGTCCTCGCGGCTGTAGCGGCTCTCGGCTTTGTCCTCGCGCAGGCGCGCGGCGGCGTCCACCGGGGAGTAGAGCGGCTCCACGCCCTCGGTCTCGGCCTGGCCCAGCAGGTCCATGTAGTCCAGGATGTCGTTGAACTGCCCGGCGAAGGCGTCCAGCTTGTCCTCGTCGATGCGCAGTCGCGCCAGGGTGGCGATCTTGGCCACCTGTTCGGGGCTCACTTTCACGGGTCGTACTCCTTGCGCGCGGGCCGGGCCCGGCGCTGGGGTTATTGCTGGGTCGCGGGCTGCGCCGGGGCCTCGGCCCCGGGCTGCGGCGGTTGGGTCAGCAGCTGCGGCTTGGGCTGGGGCGGCTGGATGCCGCGCTCGTCTTCCAGGCGCCGCAAGAGGTCGTTCAGCCGGGCGTTGACGTCGGCGTTTTCCGGGTCGGCCTGCTGCATCTTGCGCAGGGATTCCAGCTCGCGCTTGTCCTGCTGGGCCTGGACGCGCTCGGCGTGGCGGGTTCTGGTGCGCTCCAGGCGCAGGCCCAGGCGGGCCGGGTCCAGGATCTCGTAGCCGTCGCCCGAGGGCTGGAACAGGAACATCTCCTGGCGGGCCTGGCCCATCTCGCCCCAGGCCACGGGGGCCATGCTCCAGGGCACGTCGCCCGCGACCTGCAGGGCGTCGTTCACGGCGCCGGGGGTCCAGGCGGCGGGCAGCGGCGGCAGGGTCTGGGCCAGGCGCACGAAGTCGTAGCCCAGGGCGGTCCAGAAGTCCGGCGCGCCCAGGCCGTCGGTGTCCATGGCCCGGCGCAGGGCCTCGGTGCCGGGGGCCGGGTTGTCCGGCCACCAGGCGCCGGGGAAGGCCGCCAGGCGGAAATAGTTGGTCTCCACGTTCTCGTCGCGGGCCAGGCCCTGGCCCCAGGCGGCGGGGCCCAGCAGCAGCAGGCGGTCCTCGTCGTAGAAGAAGAACTGCGGCGCCAGCAGCTTGGCCTGGGACCAGCCGTCGGGCAGGAACACGGCCGAGAACGGCGGCTCGGGCGGGGTGCGCTCGTCCTTGCCCTCGGCGGGGTCCACGCCCAGCAGCGAGGCCACGGTCCTGCTCCAGGAGGTGGGCTCGCCCGGCGGGTAGCTGCCCGTGGCGTTCACGGAGCAGTTCCACAGCGCGGCCTCGTTCTCGAAGGCCTGGGCGTAGCGCCGCCCGAAGGATTCGTCCGGGGAGAGCACGGCGAAGCTGTCGATGCCCAGGCTGCCGGAGGCCAGTTGCAGCAGGGAGCGCACCTGGTCCTCGGGGCTGGGGAACAGGCGCCAGGCGTCGCGGCCCTCGACGGCGCCGTCCAGGCGCGGCAGGAAGGCGAACACCGGGCGCAGGCCCAGCTTGCCCGAGGCCTGCAGGGCCTGGAAGCGGTCCAGGCGCAGCGGCCCGCCCATCAGCGTGAACCCGGCGGGCGCGGCGTCCACCTCGCCCAGCCAGCCCGGGGCCTCGGTGTTCACGGTACGGATGTGCATCTGCCCGCCCGCGCTGAGGATTTCCCACTGCGCCGCGCCCGCGCCGCGCAGCACGTTCCAGCCGATCTCGGCATACGGCCCGGACAGGGGAAGGGCCAGGACGATGCCGCTGGTGGGCACGCCCAGGCGCTGGCGAAGCGGGGTCAGCACGTCGCCCACCAGGGTCCGGTCGGCCATCTCGCCGTGCTGCATCAGCCCGCTCAACAGCCGCCAGGCCTGGGTCCAGCCGCCGTCGCGCTTGGCGATGCGCCGGGCCGTCTCCAGGCGGACGATGGTGTAGGGAAATGTCCACTGCGAGGCGATGGGCGTCAGGCGCGACAACTCGCCCAGGGTGGCGTCGTCCACGGTCTGCAACTCGGCCAGCAGCCCGGCCTCCAACTGCCCGCGGGACATGGGCGAGGGCTCGGGCGACTCGGCGTACAGGCGCCCCAGGACGTGCATCGCGTCCTCGTAGCGGCGCTCGCCCCACAGGTCGCGCGCCAGGGACAGCCCGGCGCGGAAGCGCAGGTCCCAGGGCCGCACGGGGTCGCGCAGGATGTCCGCCAGATGGGTGCGGGCCGCGTCGGGCCTGCCGCTGCGCATGGTGGCGGCGATGTACAGCGCGTTCCAGTCCCACTGGTCGCGGGCTTCGGGGCGCAGGCGGGCCAGGTTGTCCAGGGCCTCCAGGCAGACCTGGGGGTGGCCGTTCTTCAGGGCGCTGGCGGCCAGGCGCGTCCAGGCCGTGGCCTGCTGCTCCTCGGACAGGCCGCCCTTGTCCAGCAGCCTGCGGTTCAGGACTTCGCTCTGGGCGTGGTCTCCGGCCTCGTAGGCCTGGTCGGCCTTGGTCTGGATGTCCTGGGCCGGGGTTCCGGCCTGGGCGTCCGGGGTGCGGCGCACCGGGGGCTTGCCCGCGCAGGCCGCCAGGCCCAGCAGCAGGGCCGCCACCAGGCAGGCCAGCGCCGGACGCGCGAGGGAACGGGGGATGTATGGCATCAAGGTCGCTCTCATGGCTTCGTAGGGGACCGGGGCGCGCCCGGCCTTGGACGGCAAAAGGCCTGCCCGCCGTGGAGGCGGACAGGCCAAGCTATCCATGTTCGCAGCCGATGGCAAGCGCGGGGGAGGAGCCGCCCGCGCGGGCCGGGGCCTGCGGCTAGACTTCCTTGTAGTCGGCGTCCACCACGTCCTCGTCGTCCTTGGCGGCGCCGGGGCCGGGCTGGGCGCCCTGGCCGGGCTGCTCGGCGCCGGGCTGGCCCTGCTGCTGATACAGCTTCTCGGCCAGCTTGTGGGAGGCCTGAGCCAGTTCGCCTGTGGCCTTCTCGATGGTCTCGGCGTCGCCGGAGTCCATCACGCCGCGCAGGGCCTCCACCTTGGCCTCGATGTCCTGCTTGGTCGCGTCGTCGAGCTTGTCGCCCAGGTCGCGGATGGACTTCTCGGTGGTGTAGATCAGCGTGTCGGCCTGGTTGCGGACCTCAATGAGCTTCTGCTTCTGCTTGTCCTCGTCGGCGTGGGACTCGGCTTCCTTGACCAGGCGGTCGATGTCCGCGTCGGTCAGGCCGGAGGAGGCGGTGATCCGGATGGACTGCTCCTTGCCGGTGCCCATGTCCTTGGCGGAGACGTTGACGATGCCGTTGGCGTCGATGTCGAAGGTGACCTCGACCTGCGGCACGCCGCGCGGCGCCGGCGGGATGCCGGTCAGCTCGAAGCGGCCCAGGGTCATGTTGTCCGAGCTCATGGGGCGCTCGCCCTGGAGCACGTGGATGGACACGCTGGGCTGGTTGTCCGCCGCCGTGGTGAACACCTGGCTCTTCTTGGTCGGGATGGTCGTGTTGCGGTCGATGAGCTTGGTGAACACGCCGCCCAGGGTCTCGATGCCCAGGCTGAGCGGGGTCACGTCCAGCAGCAGCACGTCCTTGACGTCGCCCGCCAGGATGCCGCCCTGGATGGAGGCGCCCATGGCCACCACCTCGTCGGGGTTCACGGAGCGGTTGGGCTCCTTGCCGAAGAGCTGGGCCACCTTCTGCTGCACCAGGGGCATGCGGGTCATGCCGCCCACGAGGACGACCTCGTCGATGTCCGCCGCGGAGAGCCCGGCGTCGGCCAGGGCCTTCCTGCACGGGGCCACGGTGCGTTCCACTAGGTCTTCCACCAGCTTCTCCAGCTTGCCGCGCGAGATCTTGACCAGCATGTGCTTGGGGCCGGTCTGGTCGGCGGTGATGAAGGGCAGGTTGACCTCGGTCTCCTGCGCGGTGGACAGCTCCTTCTTGGCCTTCTCGGCGGCCTCCTTGAGGCGCTGCAGGGCCATGCGGTCGGCGGACAGGTCGATGCCGTTCTCGCGCTTGAACTCGGCCACGAGGTAGTCGATGACGCGGTGGTCGAAGTCCTCGCCGCCCAGGAAGGTGTCGCCGTTGGTGGCGCGCACCTCGACGACGTTGTCGCCGACTTCCAGGATCGAGATGTCGAAGGTGCCGCCGCCCAGGTCGAACACGGCGATCTTCTCGTTGGCCTTCTTGTCGAAGCCGTAGGCCAGCGAGGCGGCGGTGGGCTCGTTGATGATGCGCTTGACGTCCAGGCCCGCGATGCGGCCCGCGTCCTTGGTGGCCTGGCGCTGGGAGTCGTTGAAGTACGCCGGGACGGTGATCACCGCCTCGGTGACCTTCTCGCCCAGGTAGGCTTCGGCGTCGGCCTTGAGCTTCTGCAGGATCATGGCCGAGATCTCGGCGGGGCTGTAGTTCTTGCCGCCGACCTCGACGTAGGTGTCGCCGTTGGAGTGCTTGACCAGCTTGTACGGGCACGAGCCCTGCCACTTGGCGATCTCGGGCTCGTCGAAGGCGCGGCCCATGAGGCGCTTGATGGCGAAGACGGTCTTCTCCGGGTTGGTCACGGCCTGGCGTTTGGCCAGGTCGCCCACCAGGCGCTCCTTGTCGGTGAAGGCCACGATGGACGGGGTGGTTCGCCCGCCCTCGGGGTTGGTGATGCACTTCGGATCCTTGCCCTCCATCACGTAGACGCAGGAGTTGGTGGTTCCGAGGTCGATTCCGATGATCTTGCCCATAATGACTCCTCCTGAAACGGAAAATATCGATGATCTTGGCAACGCAAAGCGCGGCTGGGAGCGCCGCGCGGCTGTTTCGCTTTCGGTGAAGGAATTAAGTCGGATAAACTTGATGTAAAGGGGCGGGTG
>CAYUIN010000106.1:0-7323 GCA_964444695.1 uncultured Desulfocurvus sp. | reverse complement strand
GCGGCCACCGCGACAAGACCTCCATGCTCTTCACCCTGCCGGACAAGCCGGGCTCCCTGGTCAGCGTGCTGACGGTGCTCTCGGCCCACGGCATCAACATGAAGAAGCTCGAATCGCGGCCCATGCGCGGCGAAAAATGGAAGTACGTGTTCTTCGTGGACCTGGAATGCGACCTGGGCCGCGAGCAGTACGCCAAGGCCCTGGCCGAGGTGGCCGAGAGCTGCCACACCATGCGCATCCTGGGCTGCTACCCCCAGGGCCCGTCCCTGGACGTTTCCAGCGACGCCCCGGAACCCGGCGAAGACCGGGCGAAATAGAGAAAACCGCGACCCGCCCCGGCGGGCCCGACGCAAGAGGATACGGACGATGCAGGTTTGCTACGACTCGACGAAGGACGTTTTGACCATCGTGCTCTCCAGCACCCCGGTCAGGACCTTCGAATCCGACAACCCCGGCGTGGTCATCGGCTACGGCGGCGACGGCTCCCTGGTCCACTTCGAGATCAAGGACGCCTCGCGGCGCATCGACGACCCGCGCTCCGTGGACCTGTGCGTCAACGGGCGCAACGTCCAGGGCATGAAACTGCTCTAGGGATGCAGCCCATGACGCCCACCAAGACGCCCCAGGCCTCCGTGGCCCACGTCCAGGCCCCGGCCAGCAAGTCCATGTCGCACCGGGCGGTCATCGCGGCCGCCCTGGCGCCCGGCGAAAGCCGCGTCAGCGGCGTGCTGGCCAGCGACGACCTGACCCGGACCATGGGCTGCCTGGCGGCCTGCGGCGCGCGCTTCGAGCAGGCCGGGGACGGCGTGTTGCGCGTCGTCGGCGTGGCCGGGCGGCCCATGGGCGGGCGGGACGAGCCCGCGGACCTGAACGTCCACGAATCCGGCACCACCTGCCGCCTGATGACCGCCGTGGCCGCCGCCGGGCACGGGCGCTTCCGCATCCACGGCGCGCCCCGGATGCACGAGCGGCCCATCGGCGCCCTGGCCGAGACCCTGGGCGCCCTGGGCGCGACCTTCGACTGGGAGACGCGCCCCGGCTACCCGCCCTGCGTGATGACCGCCAATGGCTTTGCGGGCGGCGAGGTGGGCATCGACGTCGGCGAGTCCAGCCAGTACCTGTCCGGGCTGCTCCTGGCCGCGCCCTGCGCCCGCGAGCGGACGACCATCGCCGTGACCGGCGACAAGGTCGTGTCCTGGCCCTACGTGGCCCTGACCCTGGCCACCATGGAGGACTTCGGCATCGTCTTCTCGGCCCAGCGCATGGAGCGCGGCTCCTGGGTGGACGCGGCCTGGAGGCGCATCGAATGCGCCGAGCCGGGCAAGGTCCGCTTCACGGTCCGCCCCGGGGCCTACCGCGCGGGCGCCTACCGCGTGGAGGGCGACTGGTCCAACGCCTCCTACTTCCTGGCCGCCGGGGCCGTGGGGCCGCGCCCGGTGGTGGTCTCCGGCCTGCGGGCCGACTCCCTGCAGGGCGACCGCGCCATCCTGGACATCCTGTCCCGCATGGGCGCGCGCGTCTCCTGGCAGGACGACGCCGTGACCGTGGCCCCGCCCGAGTCCGGCCGCCTGCAAGGCATCGACGTGGACATGAGCCACTGCCCGGACATCGTGCCCACGGTGGCCGTGGCCGCGGCCTTCGCCGCCTCGCCCACGACCATCAGCGGCGCCGCGCACCTGCGCATCAAGGAGTGCGACCGCCTCTCGGCCACGGCCACGGAGCTGAACCGGGCCGGGGGCCGGGTCGCCGTGCTGGCCGACGGGCTGCGCGTGGAGCCCGCGGACTTCGCCGCCGGAAGCGAGGTCGAGTTCTGCACCTACGGCGACCACCGCATCGCCATGAGCCTGTCCCTGACGGCCCTGGCGGGCGTGAGGCCGCGCTTCGACAACCCGGGCTGCGTGGGCAAGTCCTTCCCGGATTTCTTCACCAGATGGAACACTGTGATTTCGTAACTTTTTCAAGTATCACGGCGAATTGAGATCATTATGAACATTGGCGACATGCTCATAGTCGGCGCCCAGGGGCGCATGGGGCGGCTCTTTGCCGAGCGCGCCGCGCGGGCCGGGCTGGCCGTGCGCGGCGTGGACCGGCCGCTGACGCCGGAGGCCCTGGCCGCAGGCGCGCGCGGGGCGGACCTGGTCCTGCTGGCCGTGCCCGCCGGGGCCATGCCCGAGGTCTCGCGCCTGGCTGCCGCCGCCATGGAGCCCGGGCAGATCCTGGCGGACATCTGCTCGGTCAAGGTCCGGCCCCTGGCGGACATGCTGGCCGCGCACCCGGGCCCGGTGGTGGGCACGCACCCGCTGTTCGGCCCCGAGCCCGCCCCGGGCGAGACCCGCGTGGCCGTGACCCCGGGCCGCGACGAGGCCGCCGCCCAAGCCGTGTCCGCGCTCATGGAGCGCCTGGGCTTCGCCCCGTTCTCCACCACCGCCGAGGAGCACGACGAGGCCGTGGCCTGCATCCAGGGCCTGAATTTCGTGAGCACCGTGGCCTACCTGGCCACCCTGGCCCACCGCCCGGAGCTGACCGCCTTCGTGACCCCCAGCTTCACCCGCCGCCTGGATTCGGCCCGCAAGATGCTCACCGAGGACAGCGCCCTGTTCTCCGGCCTTCTGGAGTCCAATCCCTTCACCCAGGAAACCGTGCGCAGCTACCGCTCCATGCTGAACATCGCCGCGGGCGGCGACATCGAGCTGCTCTGCGCGCGCGCGGGCTGGTGGTGGCGAAACGAAGACGACGGGGGAGGCACGTGACGGCCAAACAATAGATCATCGAACAAGCCGCCGCATCCTCCCCAGGGGAGGATGCGGCGTTTTTTTCAAACACGCCGGGCCGGTACGTCCCGGCGCGGGCAACCAAGGAGAACTCCAATGCAACCCATTCGGCTCAGGCAATACGGGCAGTGGCTGCCCGCCGACATCCAGACGCCCATCAGCCTCTATCTCGGTCTGGTGGGACACAAGCAGGGCATCCTGCTGGAAAGCGCCGAGGTGGACGGCCGCTTCGGCCGCTACTCCATCGTGGCCTACAACTACGCCATGCGCCTGTCCTGCTCGGGCGGGAAGCTGGACGTGGGCGTGCGCGACGAGCGCCTGCAGGGCATGAAGGAATTCAAGGGCCTGCCGTTCATGGACGGCGTGCGCGAGGTCATGAACCACCTGACCATCGAGCCCGCCGAGGGCTTCGAGGACCTGCCGCCCATCACCCGCTCGCTCACCGGCTACTTCGGCTACGGCGTGGCGGGGATGTTCGAGCCCAAGCTGGCCCCGCTGCTGCCGCCCGAGGAGGCCGAAGCCTGCCTGGTGCTGCCCGGCAACGTGGTCATGTTCGACCACCTCTACCACCGGCTGTGCTACCTGACGCTGACCGAGGGCGTGAAACCCCAGGCCGACATCCGCAACGTGACCAAGGCGCCCATCCCGCCGGACATCGGCGAGCCCAAGGCCAACCCCGGCGAGGCCTCGTACAAGAAGGGCGTCTCCGACGCCATCGAGCTGATCCGCCAGGGCGAGTGCATCCAGACCGTGCTTTCCACCCGCTTCTCGGCGCCCTTTTCCGGGGACAGCTTCGTGCTCTACCGCCGCCTGCGGCAGGTGAACCCCTCGCCGTACATGTTCTACATGCGCCTGCCCAAGGTGGAGCTGTTCGGCTCCTCGCCGGAGATGCTGGTCCGCTGCCGGGGCGGCGAGCTGACCACCTGCCCCATCGCCGGGACCCGCCCGCGCGGCGAGACCGCCGCCCAGGACGAGGCCCTGGCCGCCGAGCTGCTGGCCGATCCCAAGGAGCGCGCCGAACACGTGATGCTCGTGGACCTGGGCCGCAACGACCTGGGCCGCCTGGCAAAGCCCGGCACCGTCAGCGTGGACAAGTACATGCAGGTGGAGCGCTTCTCCCACGTCATGCACCTGACCTCCTACGTGGGCGCCGAGCTCAAGGACGGGCTGGACGCCCTGGACGTCCTGGCCGGGACCTTCCCGGCGGGCACCGTGTCCGGCGCGCCCAAGGTCCGGGCCATGGAGATCATCGCCGACATCGAACGCCAGCAGCGCGGGCCGTACGCGGGCGCCATCGGCTGGCTGGGCCTGGACGAGGACCGCGTGGACCTGGACACCGGCATCACCATCCGCAGCATGTGGGTGCGCGACGGGGTGCTGACCTGGCAGGCGGGCGCGGGCATCGTCTTCGACTCCGACCCGGAGAAGGAATGGCTGGAATGCAACAACAAGGCCCGGGTGATCCGCGAGATCCTCTGCGGCAAGGGAGGCTGCGATGTTCTTGCTGATTGACAACTACGACTCGTTCACCTTCAACCTGGTGCAGCTCTTCCAGCGCCTGGGCAAGGAGCCCGTGGTGCTGAAGAACGACGACCCGAAGGTGCTCGAACTGGCCACGGACCCGGCCCTGGAGATGGTCTGCCTGTCCCCGGGCCCCAGCCGCCCGGAGAACGCGGGCCTGTGCCTGGAATTCCTGGCGCGCCTGCCCCACGCCGTGCCCGTGCTCGGCGTCTGCCTGGGCCACCAGACCCTCGGCCACTTCGCCGGGGCCCCGGTGATCGTCAACTCGCGCATCATGCACGGCAAGACCTCCATGGTGGAGCACGACGGAAGCGGCCTGTTCCGCGACGTCGCCAGCCCCTTCGAGGTCGGGCGCTACCATTCGCTGGTGGTGGACGTGGACAACGCCCCCGACGAGGCCAGGAAACTGCTGCGCGTCAACGCCCGCACCGCCGAAGGCGAGGTCATGGGCCTCGAATACACGGACCGGCCCTGGGTCGGCGTGCAGTTCCACCCCGAATCCGTGCTGACCCCGCAGGGCGAGAAGCTGCTGGCCCTGTTCCCCGACGCCGTCAAGCCCCAAGGAGACCCCCGATGACCATGCACATGGCCGACGTTCTCGAACTGCTCGCCTTCCACAAGGACCTGCCCCGCGAGATGGCCGAGGAGGCCTTCGCCCGGCTGATGGACGGCACCATGACCCCGGCCCAGGCGGGCTCCTTCCTCATGGGCCTGAAAACCAAGGGCGAGACCGCCCGCGAGCTGGCCGCCGCCGTGCGCGCCGCCCTGGCCCACGCCCGCCTCGTGCCCGGCCTCTCCGGCCCGCGCATCGACACCTGCGGCACCGGCGGCGACGGCACCTGCAGCTTCAACTGCTCCACCGCCGTGGCCCTGACCCTGGCGGGCCTGGGGCACGACGTGGTCAAGCACGGCAACCGCTCCGTGTCCAGCACCTGCGGCAGCGCCGACGCCCTGGAGGCCCTGGGCCTGTCCCTGACCACCGAGCCGGACGCCGTGGCCGCCGAGCTGGCCGCCGACCACTTCGTGTTCCTCTTCGCCCCGGGCTACCACCCGGCCTTCAAGCATATCATGCCCGTGCGCCGCGAGATCGGCTGCCGCACGCTGTTCAACCTGCTGGGCCCGCTGCTCAACCCGGCCCGCCCCACGCACCAGCTGCTCGGCGTGGGCATCCCCGGCTTCACCCAGCGCATGGCCCAGGTGCTGGCCATGACGGGCGTCTCCCGGGCCTGCGTGGTCCACGGCGCGGGCGGGTTCGACGAGCTGACCCCGTTCGGGCCCAACACCGTGGTCTGGGTCCGCGACGGCTGGCTGCGCGAAGACGTGGTGGACCCCGCCGCCCTGGGCTTCGCCGCGTCCACACCGGAGGACGTGGCCGTGCGCGACAAGGACTCCGCCGTGGCCGTGCTGCGCGAGCTGCTGGCGGGCGGCGGCCCCCAGCCCATGCGCGACATGATGGCCCTGAACCTGGGCGTCTGCCTGCACCTGCTCGAAGACCTGGACCTGCCGGACGCCATGGACAAGGCCCGCGAGGCCGTGGCCGCCGGCGTGGGAGGCGCGCTGCTCCATGCTTGAGAAATTCGCCCGCGCCAAGCGCCGCGAGATCGACGACCTGCTGGCCCTGGAGGCCGCAGGCCGCATGCCCGCGCCCCGCACCGCCCCGCGCCCGCCCTTCGAGGCGGCGCTGCGGGCGGCGGGGCCGGGCGCGGTCATCGCCGAATACAAGCGCGCCTCGCCCAGCAAGGGCGTCATCAACCTGGAACTGGGCCCGCTGGACGTGGCCCGGGCCTACGCCCGGGGCGGCGCGGCGGCGATGAGCGTGCTCACGGAAACGGACCACTTCCAGGGCGACCTGGCCTACCTGGACGCCTGCGTCCCGGCGGGGCTGCCGCTCTTGCGCAAGGACTTCATCCTGCACCCCCTGCAAGTGCGCATGACCGCCGCCACCCCGGCCTCGGCCATGCTGCTCATCGCCCGCATGGTCAGCCAGGACGCACTGCGCGACCTGCTGGACCTGGCCCGCGACCTGGGCCTGGAAACCGTGACCGAGGTCTTCGACGAAGCCGACCTGGACCGCGCCCGCGCCGCCGGGGCCCGGCTGATCCAGGTCAACAACCGCGACCTGGACACCCTGGCCGTGTCCCTGGACGTCTCGCGCCGCCTGGCGGCCCGCAAACTGCCCGGCGAGACCTGGATCAGCGCCAGCGGCGTGACGCGCCCGGAGCAGATCGACGAACTGGCCGCCCTGGGCTACGATGCGGTCCTCGTGGGCACCTTCCTCATGGAAGGCGCCGACCCCGGAGCCGCCCTGGCAGGGCTCACAGGAGAACGCACGCCGTGAACACCCGGACACCGATCATCAAGGTCTGCGGCATCACCCGCCAGCAGGACGCCGACGCCTGCGCCCGCATGGGCGTGGACCTGGTCGGCTTCATCTTCCACCCCGCCAGCCCCCGGGCCATGACCCCGGCCCGGGCGGCGGGCATCGAAACCGGCTCCGCCCGGCGGGTGGGCCTGTTCGTGGACCAGGGCCAGCAGGAGGTCCTGGAGATCATGGACCAGGCCAACCTGGACCTGGCCCAGCTGCACGGCGACCAGGACCCCGCCTTCTGCCGCGCCGTGGGCCCGACCCGCGTGATGCGCGCCTTCTGGCCCGAGCGCCACGGCTCGCGCGCCGCCCTGGAAGACGAGCTGAGCCTCTTCGCCCCGGTGGTCTCCCTGGCCCTGCTGGACGCCGGGACCTCCGGCGGCGGTCACGGCCGCAGCCAGGACTTCGAATTCCTGGCCGGGCTGGAAAGCCCGGTGCCCTGGCTGCTGGCGGGCGGGCTCTCGCCCGAAATCCTGCCCCGGGCCATGGCCGCCTGCGCCCCGGCGGGCTACGACCTGAACTCGGGCCTGGAATCCGCGCCCGGCGTCAAGGACCACGAAAAACTCGCCCGCGCCGTGGCCCTGATCCGGGGTCTGGAGTAGCGGGCGGGGAGACTACGGGGGAACCCTTTTTGGGAAAAAAGGGTTCCCCCAAAATCAGCCTACC
>CAYUIN010000105.1:3032-7325 GCA_964444695.1 uncultured Desulfocurvus sp. | reverse complement strand
CCCTGTTCCGGGAGCCCCGGGCGGGCCCGGCGGGGCCCGGCGGCCGGGCCCGCAAAAGGCATGGACCGCGCGGGCCCGGTCCGGTAGGACGGGAGCGGGCCGCCCGCCCCGCCCGGACGCGGCGGCGGCCGACGAGGGAGGAACGAGGCGTGTTTTTGCTGTTGCGATGGTTGACCGCGGCCTGCGTGGCCTGGGCCTGTCTGGCGCCCGGCCCGGCGTCGGCGCTGCGGATCTACGGCGAGGAGGGCCCCCTGATCTGCGAGCAGGAGCCCGGCGGCGCCGGGGGCTGCTTCGCGGACCTGGTGCGGGCCGTGCGCGACGAGGCGGGCTCGGACGCCGAGGTCCAGTGCGTGCCCTGGGCCCGGGGCTACATGCACCTGCGCCTGGGGCCGGAGGTCATGCTCTATCCCACCACCAGGACCCCGGAGCGCGAGGACCAGTTCCGCTGGGTCGGCCCCGTGGCCCGGGTGCGCTGGGCCTTCTACGGCCTGCCGGACGGCCCGGCCGTACGGAGCCTGGACGAGGCCCGCAAGGTCGGGCGCATCGGCACCTATTTCGACGACGTGCGCGAGAAGTTCCTGAAGGACAAGGGCTTCACCAACCTGGAAAGCTCGCGCTCCAACGTGCTCAACGCCCGCAAGCTGGCCGCCGGGCGCCTGGACCTGCTGGTCAGCACCAACCTGGGCATCGGCGCCGTGCTGGACGGCGCGGGCCTGCCGCCCGGGGCCCTGGTCCTGCGCCACGCCTTCCGCTCGGCAGACATC
Source organism: uncultured Desulfocurvus sp. (assembly GCA_964444695.1). Classification (GTDB taxonomy): domain Bacteria; phylum Desulfobacterota; class Desulfovibrionia; order Desulfovibrionales; family Desulfovibrionaceae; genus Desulfocurvus. The sequence continues at coordinate 6,561 of CAYUIN010000105.1, read as the reverse complement.
TACCTGGCCTTTTCGGCGGACGTGCCCGCCGAGGAGGTGGCCCGCTGGGCCGCCGCCCTGGAGCGCCTGCGCGCCGGGGGCGGGCTGGCCCGCGTCTACGGGCGCTGCTTCCCCGGCGAAACCCCGCCCTGAGGCCCGGGCCCCGGCGCAGCGAGGGGGCCCGCCCCGGCCTCCCGGAACGGGCCCCGGCCCGCGCGCTCGCCGCGTGGCGCGGCGCGGCTCAATACTCGCCGTCGGGATCCACGCCGAAGCGCTCCCACTGGGCCTTGGCCTCGGCCAGGGCCCGGGCGGCCTCGTCGTCGGCCCAGGGTTCCAGGACCAGCGTCTCGGCCACCAGCTGCCAGATGTACTTCACCTCGTACGTGGCCTCGGGGTAGAACTTGGGGATGCGCTTCATGATCTGGTCGTGGCAGTTGGAGCAGCCCACCACCACCACGTCGGCCTCGGTGCGCAGGATCTGGCGCAGCTTGTGCCGCGCCTGCCAGGCGGACTCCTTGTCGTAGGGCAGGGGCCACATCCCGCCGCCCGCCCCGCAGCAGTAGTTCAGCTCGCGGTTGGGCGTCATGTCCTTGAAGTCGTCCACGCACTGGCGGATGATCCAGCGCGGTTCCTCGTAGAACCCGCGTCCGAAGTGCCGTTCCAGCTCGCGCCCGTGCTTACAGGAGTCGTGCCAGGTGAAGCGCCGCCCCGCGTTGACCGAGGGGTCCAGGCGGATGCGCCCGTCGCGGATCAGCTCCACCAGGTAGTCGTAGAGGTACACGTAGCCCACGCGGTTGCCCGGGTCCTCCATCACGCAGCGCTCCATGCCCTTGCGGCAGCCGTAGGACCCGCCTCCGCAGTCGGGCATGATCATCCGCTCGATGCCCATGCGCTGCATGTAGTCGATCTTGCGCTTGGCCAGCAGGCGGTTGGCCTCGTAGTTGCCGGTGAACAGCGCCCAGTCCACGGCCTCCCAGCCCTCGCTGGGCACGGTCCAGTCCTCGTGGGCGGCGTAGAAGATGCGCCACCACCACAGCTGGTCCTCGAAGTCGCCGTAGACCTCCTTGGAATTGGGGAAGAACAGCACCTTGGCCTCGGGCTTGTCCACGGGCACGTAGAACCCCGGGCAGTCCTCGGCGGCCATCTCCGCGCCCAGCTCGGCCATGCCCTGGAGGTAGTCCTCCTTGGCGATGGCCAGGTTGTTGCCGGTCTCCACGTTGTTGGCCATGCCCTTGTGCAGGGTGCCGGGCACCTCGTCGCGCGGGCGCAGGTGCTTCATGTGGGCCATCACGGCGGGGATGTCGATGCCCAGGGGGCAGGCCTGGGCGCAGCGCCCGCAGCCGGTGCAGACCCAGGGGAACTTGGATTCCACCACCTCGTCCAGCAGGCCCAGGGCCAGCATCCGCAGCACGCGGCGTGCGTCCCAGCCTTCCATGCCCGGGGCGCCGGTCACGGGGCAGCCGTTGGAACAGGTGCCGCAGGCCATGCAGGCGGTGAAGTCCAGCCCGGTCAGGGTCTCGCGGACCTCGGCGGGCAGTAGGGTGGGGACCACGGGCGGCGGTGCCTGGACCGGGGCTTGGGTCGCGGTGTCCATGGCGTGCTCCTTGGCTGGAGGTTGCAGGCCGGGGCGCGGCGGGCTGCCGCGCCCCGGGCGCGGGGTCAGGCCGTGGCCTCCTCACGCGTCTTGTCGGTGCTCACTGCGCCGGACTGGTCGTAGAACATGCCGCAGCGCAGGTCGAAGTGGCGGTTGATGCTGATGGTCGGGCAGTTGGCGTTGAGCGCCACCTGGGCCACCGTGGAGCCCATGAAGGCGTCCTCGGGGTCCTGCTCCTTGCTGTGGTGCGCCATCAGGATCAGGTCCGCCTGGCGCATCCGGGCGTACTTCAGGATCTCCATGGACGGCACGCCTTCCCAGCATTCGTAGGTCACTTCCTTGATGCCTTCCAGGCGCGGGCCGAAGTCCTTGTCCATGCGCGCCTTGTGCTCGGCGATGGAGGCCTCGATCTCCTCCTGGGACGGGGCGTCGTGCCCGTGGCCCACGTCCACGGCGTGGAAGACGTGCAGGGCCGCGCGGTACTGGCGGGCCAGCTGCCCGCCGTAGCCCACGGCGCACTCGGCCTGGAAGGAGAAGTCCGTGGCCACGACGATGTTCGCGAACTGCATCCGCTCGCCGCTGACCTCGCGGGCCACGATCATCACCGGGCAGCGCGCCTTCTGGCTCACGCGCTCGATGTTCGAGCCCGCCACGCCCCACATCCGCGAGCGGCGCGAGAGGTCGTCCTCCGTGGCGCAGCCCATGACGATCAGGTCCGCGTTGCGCTTGCGCGCCAGGCGCAGGATCTCGGCGTGGGGGATGCCGGGGACCACGTGGACCTTGCAGTCCGGGCAGTCCGCCAGGTTGGTGGCGTAGGTCTTCTCGATGCTGTCCCGGATCCTGTCCACCTCCCCCGAGGGCATGAGGTGCTCGATGGCGCCCCAGCCGTGGGAGGGGAGGCCGCAGACGTGGATCAGGGCCATGTTCGCCTCGTGCTTGCGGGCGAAGGCGAAGGCGGCGTCCGCCGCGTAGCGGCAGGCCTCGCCGGACGAAACCGCGAGAATGATGTCCTTGAACATGGCGCTATCCTCCTTGGGTAAGAGGTTGTCCTCGGCCTGTTCTCCCGGGGAATCCGGGCTGTATGCCGGGGGCGGGCGCGCCTCCGCCTCCGGCCGCCCCGTGCGGGGCGCGGCCATGGGCCGACCGGCCTAGTCGGCCCCCGCCGTCTCGGGTTCGGGCCGGGGCTCGGTGGCGCCCCGGCGCACGGTGTCCATGAACCCGGCCGTCACGGCCAGGTTCTTGCCGAGCATCATTTCCTGCTGCGAAAATCCCATGGCCAGGCCCAGCAGCTGCGGCAGGTAGACCACGCTCACGGGCTCGGCCATCCCGGCCTGCTTCTGGAAGGCCTCCAGGTTCATTTGGCACATGGGGCAGACCGTGGCCACGACGTGGGCCCCGCGCGCGGCGCCCAGGATCTCCGCGATGCGCGGCAGGGCGGCGGCGCGGTGGGTGGTGGTCAGCGAGGCTCCGCAGCAGCGCGAGCCCTTGTCCCAGTCCAGGACCTCGGCCCCGGCCGCGCGCAGCACGGCGTCCATGCCCACGGGCCGTTCGGGATCGTCCCAGCCGGGGTAGGGCCGCAGGGTCTGGCAGCCGTAGTACGGCGCCACCACAAGGCCCGTGAGCGGCGCGGTGACGGCCTGCTCGATACGCTGCGGGCCGATGTCGTTGGCCAGCACGTCCAGGATGTCGCGGACCTCGGCGAAGTTCTCCCAGGCCAGGCCCTCGGCGGCCAGGACCTGTTCGGCCCGGGCGTGGGCGCCCCGGTCGGCCAGGGCCTTTTCCCGCGCGGCGCGCAGGTTCAGGTAGCAGGCGCTGCACGGGGCCAGCACGTCGCGCCCGGCTAGCTCGCGCTCGGCCAGGGCCAGGTTGCGGGCGGGCAGGGCCAGGGCCAGCAGGGCGCTGACGGCCGGGGCGGCGCTGGCGCCGCAGCAGGTCCAGCCGGGGATTTCCGTCAGC
>CAYUIN010000105.1:0-3022 GCA_964444695.1 uncultured Desulfocurvus sp. | reverse complement strand
CTGGCCCTGGCCGAGCGTGAGCTGGCCGGGCGCGACGTGCTGGCTCCATGCAGCAGGTCCAGCCGGGGATCTCGGTGATCTGGGCTCCCAGGGCCCCGAGCACCAGGCGGGTGGAGGCGTCGTATTCCGCGGCGGTGCCCGTCAGCGAGCAGCCGGGGTAGTAGGCGTAGTTCATGGCGCGTCCTCCGGGGCCGTGGCGGGCGCCTCGAGGCGCGCCGCCTGTTCGAACAGCGGGCCCAGGACCCCGTCGTAGGGTCCGGCGCCCAGGTCGGCATGGACCTTGCCCTTGCCCAGCAGCTTGAGCCCCAGCGGCGCGAACTGCATGGCCTTGCGGGGCCCGGCGCGCAGCAGCCAGCGGCTCATCAGTTCGGTCTCGCGCACCCGGCCCCGGCGCCGCACGTTGTCCATGAACGCGGCGTAGAAGGAGCCCATGCGCGCCAGGGCCGGATGGCCCGAGGCCAGGGCCGTGCGCTTGAGGGCGTTCATGGCCTCGGTCAGCGGCAGGCCGCGCGGGCAGCGCAGGGTGCAGGTGTAGCAGTTGGAGCACAGCCAGAAGGTGTTGCTGTCGAAGATCTCCCGGGCCCGGCCCAGCAGGGCCAGGCGCCACATGCGGCGCGGGGTCATGTCCATCTGCGCCGCGTTGGGGCAGGAGGCGCTGCACGTGCCGCACTGCATGCAGGCGGCGACCATCTCCCGGACCTCGTCCAGGGCCGGGGCGGTGGGCATGGCGTCGTCGGTCAGAAGGGTCATGGCACGCTCCTTGGTCCTGCGCCGGCTCCGGCCAGGGCGGCGTCGATGACGGACAGCATCTGCCCGTCCTTGAACCCCGCCAGGACGCTGGCGCTGTTTGGGCACACGGCCGCGCAGGAGCCGCAGCCCTGGCACAGCAGTTCGTCGATGACCACCCGGCCCCGGTCCAGGTCCATGGCCCGGGCGCCGTACGGGCAGGCCGTGACGCAGCGCCCGCACAGCGAGCACAGCGACTCGCGGACCCGGGCCGTGACGCGCCCGCCCACCACGTACTGCTGGGACAGGATGCGCGCGGCCTTCTGGGCGGCGGCCTCGGCCGAGGCCACGGTCTCGCTCATGTTGCGCGGGCTGTGGGCCACGCCGCAGACGTAGATGCCCTGGCGCAGGAACTCCACGGGCCGCCACTTGCTCTCGGCCTCCTGGAAGAACCCGTCGGGCGTCAGCGGCAGGCGGAAGACCTCGGCCAGCTCGTCGGCCCCGGCGGCCTCCAGGCCCACGGACAGGGCCAGGATGTCCACGGTCAGGCTGACCTCGCGGCCCAGGACCGGGTCCCTGGCCGTGACGGTCGGGCGGTGCTCGGCGTCGAAGCTCACGCGCGGCTTGTCGCGCACGTCGTAGCGGATGAAGACCACCCCCCGCCTGCGGGCCTCGGTGTAGTACCGCTCGGAGAAGCCGTAGCTCATCAGGTCGCGGTAGAAGACGAACACCGGCAGGGCGGGGTTGCGCTCCTTGAGGGTCAGGGCGTTCTTGAGCGCCGCGGCGCAGCAGATGCGCGAGCAGTAGTTGCGCGGCTCCTCGCGGGACTCCACGCACTGGATCATGGCCACGCCCGTGAGCGAGCCGGTGTCCAGGGAGCCGTCGGCCAGGCGGTCTTCCAGCTCGCTTTGGCGCAGCACGGTCTTGTGCACGCGGTAGCCGTAGGAGTCCGGCACCACCTCGCGCCCGCCGGTGGCGATGATAGTCGCCCCGTGTTCCAGGGTCACGGCCGTGCCCTCCTCGGTGGCCAGGGCGGTCATGAAGCGTCCGGCCCGGCCCATGGAGAGCATCACCCGCGACTCGGTGAAGACCTTGATGTTCGGGTGGCGCTGGACCTGTTCCACCAGGTCCTCCATCATCCGCGCCGGGTCGCCGCCGTCGAGCAGGGTGCGGTGCGCGGCGGCCATGCCGCCCAGCTGCGCCGTGCGCTCGGCCAGGGCCACCTCGTGGCCCATGTCCGCCAGGGCCATGGCGGCGGTCATCCCCGCCAGGCCGCCGCCGATGACCAGCGCCCGGGGCGTCACCGGCAACTTGCCCAGCACGGGCGAGGGCTCGGCGTCGGCCAGCTTCACGGCGGCCATGGCCATGGTCGTGTAGACCTCGGTCTCCAGGGCCGGGCCGGGCTCCATGGCCCCGGGGAAGGTCGGGGTGTAGATGTCCACCACGTCCATGAAGGCCGGGTCCAGGGCGATGGCCGCGCCCAGCTCGCGCAGCCGGGGCACGTAGGCGTAGGGCATGCAGGCCCCGATGAGGATCCGGTTGGGCTTGTGCTCCCGGGCCAGCTCGCCCACGGCGTCCCAGCCCGAGGTCCCGCAGGCGCCCCGGATGCGGCCCACGTGGGCCACGGTGGACAGGGCGGCCAGGCGCTGGGCCAGGGAGGCCATGTCCACCTTGGTTTCCAGGGTCGGGCAGGTGTCGCAGAGCACGATCAGCGTGCGCGGGGCCTCGCGGGTCACGTCGCGGTATTCGGGCTCGGGCTCGGCCTCCTCCTCGCGCGGCGGGGAGAGGACCTTCACGGTGCGCGCGGCGCCGAAGGCCGCCGCCCCGGCCTGGATCACCGAATCGGCGATGTCGCGCGGCTCGTTGAAGGCGCCCGAGGCGTACACGCCCAGGCGCGAGGTCCGCGCGGGCTGCATGGGCGGGGTCAGGGGGAATCCCGCCTCGTCCAGCTCGATGCCCGCCGCCCGGGCCAGGGTCTCGGTCCCGGCGGGCGGGCGGGCGCCCGTGGACAGCACGGCCAGGTCGAAGACCTCCTCGTGCAGGGTGCCGTCCTCGTCCATCCAGCGGATGGGCACGCCGTCGGCCTGGGGGTCGGGTTCGATGGAATGCACGCGCGAGCGCACCAGGCGCAGGCCGTCCATGGCCAGGGTCTCGTCGCGGTAGCGCTGGAAATCCTTGCCGAAGGTCCGCAGGTCCATGGCGAAGATGGTCGCCCGCTGGCCCTCGCCGCCCAGCCTGCGGGCCAGGCGGGCCTCCTTGAGGGCGAACATGCAGCAGATGCCGGAGCAGTAGTCCG
>CAYUIN010000104.1:0-7387 GCA_964444695.1 uncultured Desulfocurvus sp. | reverse complement strand
CCATGCAAGCCGCTGAAAAACTCGCCTTCAAGACCCCGGACGTGATCATCGACCGGCCGACGCACTACTGCCCCGGCTGCCAGCACGGCACCGCCCACCGCATCGTGGCCGAAGTCCTCGACGAGATGGGCCTGGCGGAGAAGACCATCGCCGTGGCCTCCATCGGCTGCTCCGTGTTCCTGTACAACTACCTCAACGTGGACGCCGTGGAGGCGCCCCACGGCCGCGCACCGGCGGTGGCCACCGGCGTCAAGCGCGCCCGGGCGGACAAGACCGTCTTCACCTACCAGGGCGACGGCGACCTGGCCTCCATCGGCATGGCCGAGATCATCCACGCCGCCAACCGCGGCGAGCGGATCACCGTGATCTTCGTCAACAACACCGTCTACGGCATGACCGGTGGACAGATGGCCCCGACCACCATGATCGGCCAGGCCACCACCACCTGCCCCGGCGGGCGCTGCGCCGAGCGCGAAGGGCTGCCCATCAAGATGTCCGAGATCATCGGCATGCTGGGCGGCGTGGTGTTCTGCGAGCGCGTTGCCGTGAACAACGTGAAGAACATCAACCGCGCCAAGAAGGCCGTGCGCAAGGCCTTCGAATGCCAGGAAAACAACCTCGGCTTCTCCTTCGTCGAATTCCTGGCCACCTGCCCCACCAACTGGAAGATGACCCCCATCGACGCCAACAAGCGCATCGAGGAGGAGCTCATCCCCTACTTCCCCCTGGGCAACATCGTCGACCGCACCGGCGACAAGGAGGGCAAGTAGATGCTGTACCAGGACGTGATCATCGCCGGTTTCGGCGGACAGGGCGTGATGCTCATCGGCAACCTGCTGGCCTACGCGGGCATGAACCAGGGCCTCAACGTGACCTACATCCCGGTCTACGGGCCGGAGATGCGCGGCGGCACCGCCAACTGCACCGTCGTCGTCTCCGAAGACGTCATCGGCTCGCCCATCATCCGCACGCCCAAATCCCTGATCATCATGAACCGCCCCTCCCTGGACAAGTTCCAGCCCAGGCTGGAGGACGGCGGCATCCAGATCGTCAACTCCTCGCTCATCGACAAGGAGCTGGCGGACACCACCCGCATCAAGACCATCTTCGTGCCCTGCAACGAGGTCGCCGACTCCCTCGGCAACACCCGCATGGCCAACATGGTGGCCATCGGCGCGTACGTGCAGGCCTCTGGCGTGATGCCCATCGCCGCCGTGCAGGACGCCCTGACCAACGTCATCTCCTCCCGCTACGCCAAGCTGATTCCCAAAAACGCCGAGGCCATCGCCAAGGGCGCGGAGATCGCTGCGGCGGCTATGGGGTAGGCCTGAGTTCGGGAAGACCGGGGGGAGGGAAACTTTTTGGGATAAAAGTTTCCCTTCCCCCAGACCCCCATCCCTTCAAAAACCTTTCTTTGGGGCGGGTCCGTTGGGCCCGCCCTTTTTGCGTTGTGGGGCGGGGCGGGTTGTGGCTATAACCTTCGGCAAAAGTGGACCGCCCCATGTCGGGATTCTCAAGGGCCAAAGCCCTTGAGCCGCCGGAGGCAAACATCCCGGCGCCGAAGAGAACGTAAGCCAAAAGGTATACAATGCGTATTACGCTGCCCACACCGCCCGCCCGCCTGTACGGCATCGTCGGCCACCCGCTGGGGCACAGCATGAGCCCGGCACTGCACAACTGGGCCTTCAAGGACCTGGGCATCGCCGGGGAATACCGGGCGTTTCCCGTGGAACCATCACAGCTTGCGGCGTTCATGACCATGGTCCGCTCCCTGCCCATCGCCGGACTGTCCGTGACCATCCCCTACAAGCTGGCCGTCACCGACTACCTGGACGAGGTCAGCCCGCGCGCCCAGGATGTCGGCGCCGTGAACACCCTGTACTGGGACGGTGAACGCCTGCTCGGCGAGAACACCGACGTGCTCGGCTTCCTGGCGCCGCTGCGCCTGCTGGCGCGGGTGCCGGGCTCCGCCCTGGTGCTCGGCGCCGGGGGCGCGGCGCGGGCCGCCCTGGCCGGGCTGCGCGAGCTGGGCGTGCCCCGGCTGCTGGTGGCCAACCGCTCCCCAGAGCGCGCCAGGCGCCTGGCCCCGGACTTCGGCGCCACGGCCGTGCCCTGGGAGGCGCGCGCCGAATCCGGCGCCGAGCTGGTGGTCAACACCACCCCCCTGGGCATGAAGGGCGAACGCCAGGACCAGAACCCCTGGCCCGAACACGCGCCCCTGAGCCCGGAACAGATCGCCTACGACATGGTCTACAACCCGCAGACCACGCGCTTTCTGGCACACGCCCAGGGCTGCGGCTGCCGGGTGATCGACGGCCTGGAAATGTTCATCGGCCAGGGCGTCGAGCAGTTCCGCCTCTGGACGGGCACGACCTTCGACGTCCAGGCCGCGCGGCGGATCGTCGCAGCGCTGTTGGCCGCTTAGCGTCCAAGGGCCGCCTGGCCCCTCCAATTCCCCACCATCCTGCGCCCGGTCGCCAGGGCCGTTCCGCCGTGGCCTTGCGATCGCGCGCCCGCCTCAGGACGTCTTTCGTCCGCAACACACCGAACAAAAAGCATTTTATAAATCCACAGGGCCACGCGCCTGACCGGCGCGAATGACAAATCCGCACAATTCCGTGCTGATGTGTCGTCCGGCTATTCAGCCACTTGTCCAGGCGGCCCGGTTCACGGCGCCACGTCTTCCAGACAATCCAGGGAATGATCCGCAACGCAGCAACGGCCGAAAACAGCTGTGCAGCGGCGCTTTTTGCGTCCCGTACTACCCGGCCCGCACACTCCAACAGGGCGCAGGACACGGAAGGGACGTGAAAAAGTGAAGAGAAAGCCTTGGCATTGATATTCTCTTTTATGTAGAAGTTGAATAGCACTACAGAACGAAACCGGGACTCGCTTAACAAAATTGGAAAGTTCAGCCATGCAGCAGCCAGAAGTAGACCAGTTCCGCGAACACCTCATCGGGGCAATGCCCACGGTTTCCGGCTATATCCGCACCTTCCGTTCCATCAACAAGCGCTGGGACGGCGCCATCACCGCCGGGATGATAGAAACCGGGCGGATGGACGCCGAGGCCGGGCGCCTGTTCGGGCCGCTCATCGAGGACATGGGGGGCACCAGATCCAAGTACAGCGAGATCCAAAACCGCCTGGTGGACGCCATCCTCGCGGAGATGCTGCGCAAGGTCGTCTTCGAGCTGCGGGACTCCGCCGCCTTCACCATCAACATCCTCAAGCGCAACCTCTTCGAGCGCACGGCGGACGTGGGCTACCTGGCCACGGACTCGGACATCGTGGACTTCCTGCGCCGGGTGCGCGACGGCCTGGACGCCGGGGACCTGCGGGCCCAGGCCGCGCACCTGCGCACCCGCCTCGAGGACTATCGCCACGAATACACCGTGTACGACGAGATCATCGTCCTCGACCCGCAGGGGCGCGTGCGGGCCAACCTGGACCCGGAAAACACCGTGACGGCCTCCCGTGATCCGCTGCTGCGCCGGACCCTGGCCGTCGACCTCCACGACGGGACCACGGCGGACAAGTACGTGGAGACCTTCCGGCCCACGGACCTGCGCCCCGGGCGCGGCAACTGCCTGGTCTACTCCCAGAAGATAGAGGACCCCGCCTCGCACGAGGACCTGGGCGTGCTTTGCCTGTGCTTCGACTTCGAGGACGAGATGCGCGGCATCTTCGGCGACCTGGCCCAGGGCAACCCGGCGATGCAATGGGCCGTGCTGGACGAGGGGGGAGCCGTCATCGCCACCAGCTCCCAGGAGATCCTGCCCCAGGGCTCCAAGGTCCCCTTGGACCTGCGCTCCCAGTTCCGGGTGCTGGAGATCGGGGGCAGCCTGCGCCTGGCGTGCACCATGGCCACGGACGGCTACCAGGGCTTCTACGGGCTGACCTGGTACGGCCTGGCCGTGATCGACCTGAACACGGCATTCCAGGTCGGCGGAAACGGAAACGGGAACGGAAATGGAAACGGCGCCTCGGGCGCCCTGCTGCAAAACGTCTCCAAGAGCCTGACCGGGATCAAGAACGAATCCGACGGCCTGCTGGCGGACATGAAGCTGGACAGCATCAACGGCCAGGTCAAGGCCGCCAAATTCAAGGCCGACGGGTTCGTCGAGGTGCTGCGCTTCGTGAACCTGATCGGCGACTCCATCGACGGCCTGTTCCACGAGGCCATCAAGAACCTGCAGCACACCGTGGTCGACTCCCTGTTCAACGACGTCCAGTTCCGGGCCTTCCAGGGCAACAACATCGCCGACCGCAACCTGTACGAACGGGCCAACGACGTCTGCTGGTGGGCCCTCACCCCCCTGTTCCGCGAGCTGCTGGCCAAACACGCCCGGGGCGGCCTCGGCTCCCAGGAACTCGCCGCGCTGACCGACAGCCTGCAATACATCAACGACCTCTACACGCCCTACCTGCGCCTGGTCCTGGCCGATGCCCGGGGCCGGGTGATCGCCTGCTCCAACCCACCCGAAGGCCTCCGGGAAGTGCTCGTCCAGGACGGGCTGCCCAGCGGTCAGGACCTCGTGGGCCTGGACCTGGACCAGCAACTGGTGCGCACCGCGCTGCAACTCCCCTCGGACAAGGACTACTGCGTCTCGCCCTTCGAGCCCACGCCCCTGTACGGAGGCAGACCGACCTCCATCTACTCCACCGCGGTGCGGGACCCGGAACACCAGGCCCAGACCGTTGGCGTAATACAAATCGTATTCGACTCCGAGCCGCAGTTCCAGGCCATGCTGCACGACGTCCTGCCCAAGGGCGGCGGCGAGCAGGGCCAGCGGCGCAGCTTCGCCGTGTTCACGGATCGCGAGGGCACCGTGATCTCCTCCACCCACGCCGACCAACCGGCCGGGCGGCGGCTGGATCTGCCCGAAGCCGCCCTGAAACTCGGCAACGGCCAGCGCATGTCCACCGTGGTGCACCTGGAAAACGGCCACTACGTCCTGGGAGCCCAGGCCTCCGACGGGTACCGCGAATACAAACGCTCGGACGGCCACTGCCGCGACATGCTCTGCCTGGTCTTCGTGCCCATCTGATCCGCCGTCGGCAGACGAGCCCCCTGCCCCGGGACCATCCTGCCCAAGGGCCCCGCGCCTCCCGCACAAGCAACCGGCGCCGCGCCCGCGCTCGCCCGCACCCCAAGCCGACACCGGCCGGACACCACCGGCTCGCCTTCAGCCAGATCAGAAACCCACCGCCCGCCTGGCCGCCACCCGCGCCACGCCCCCGGCGCCGCACCCTCCCGGCCGCCGCCCATACGCCGCACACGGCACTCCCCCTCCTTGCGGCGTTGTCCGCGTTGCTGCATAATCGATCGACTCTCCCCTGTCCGAAAGACAAGACTTCGCCACCGTGGAAACAAGCTGTTTTGACAAAACAGCAGCGAAAGTTTTTGGTGTTTCGCTAATTGACAGCCTGTGGATTTTCCGTTTAGAAAAAACCCGGAGCAGAAATTTTTAGGAGCTCTTTGATGTCCAAGATCGGTGAGAAAATCGCGCTGGAAAAACAGGACCGGCGGTTGCTGGCGGTCCTGGCCGAAGACGGCCAACTCTCGGCGGGCAAGGTGTCCGAACGCCTCGGGGTGACCAGCCCCACCGTGCGCACCCGGATGAAGAACCTCATCGGCGCGGGCGTGCTGCGCGTCTGCGGACTGGTGGACCCGTTCCGCATCAAGGGGCTCGAAGTGGCCTTCGTCGGCATCACCGTGGAAACACACTCCAAGATGGACGACATGCTCCAAAAGGTCGCGGCACTGGACAAGGTCAACTGGGCCGCCGTCGTCACCGGGCGCTACGACATCATGGTCGAAGTGCTGCTGCCCGAAGGCACAGACGACCTCTACGCCTTCATCAACGACGACCTCTCGGCCATCGGCGGCGTCAGCGCCAGCGAATCCTTCATGATCATGAAGGCCAAGCGAAAATGGGTCCCCATGCCGCGCGCCGTGCGCCACAGGTTCTTCAACCAGGAATAGCCATACCGCAAACCCGCCGCAGACCACGCGGCGCAAAAGAAACACCACAGAGGATTAAGACAATGATCATCGGCGTTCCCAAGGAAATCAAGACTCTGGAAAACCGCGTGTCCATGACGCCCGGTGGCGTTGAAACCCTCGTCCGGCGCGGCCACTCCGTGCTCGTCGAGGCCGGCGCCGGACTCGGCAGCGGCCTGTCCGACGCCGAATACGAATCCGCCGGGGCCACCATGGTCTCCCGCGACGAGGCCTGGGGCGCCGAAATGGTCGTCAAGGTCAAGGAGCCCGTGGCCGAGGAATACCCCCTGCTGCGCGAAGACCTGCTGCTCTTCACCTACCTGCACCTCGCCGCTGAGGAAAAACTCACCAAGGCCCTGCTCGACGCCGGCACCACCTCCATCGCCTACGAGACCGTCCAGCTCCCCGACGGCTCCCTGCCCCTGCTGACCCCGATGTCCGAAGTCGCAGGGCGCATGGCCACCCAGGTCGGCGCGCACTACCTCGAAAAATCCCAGGGCGGCCGCGGTATCCTCCTCGGCGGCGTGCCCGGCGTCACCCCCGGCTCCGTCGTCATCCTCGGCGCGGGCGTCGTCGGCGCCAACGCCGCCAAAATGGCCCTCGGCCTCGGCGCACAGGTCACCGTCCTCGACGTCAACCACAAACGCCTGACCTACATGGACGACGTCTTCGGCGGCCGACTGATCACCGTCTCCTCCACCGAGCCCAACATCCGCAAGGCCGTCCAGTTCGCCGACCTGCTCATCGGCTCCGTGCTCATCCCCGGCGCCAAGGCTCCCAAACTCGTCACCGCCGAAATGATCTCCACCATGAAGGAAGGCTCCGTCGTCGTCGACGTCGCCGTGGACCAGGGCGGCTGCATCGAGACCACCAAGCCCACCACCCACAAGGACCCCACCTTCCTCGTGGACGGCGTCGTCCACTACGGCGTCACCAACATGCCCGGCGCCGTGCCCAGGACCTCCACCTTCGCCCTGACCAACCAGACCCTGCCCTACGCCATCAAACTCGCCGACCGCGGCTTCGATGCCCTGCGCACCGACGGCGCCCTGCTCCTCGGCCTCAATACCCATAAGGGCACCCTCACCTGCCCCGCCGTCGGCGATGCCTTCGGCCTCAACGCCATCTCCCCCGCCCAGGCCCTGTAACCAAGCCCCACAAGGCCCAGGCTCAGCTGTAACCCCCTCCGGTGCAAACCGGAGGGGGTTTGCTTTTGCGCGGGGAGGACGGACGGGCGGGCGAGCGGGCGGAGGGAGGGAGAGGGGGGAGGATGGGCTGAGGGAGCGGCTGGCGTGAGGATGTTTGCCTCCGGCGGCTCAAGGGCTTTGGCCCTTGAGAATCCCGTGATGGGTTGGTGACGCGGGGGGAGGCAGGCGTGGTT
>CAYUIN010000103.1:0-7421 GCA_964444695.1 uncultured Desulfocurvus sp. | reverse complement strand
GAAACCGCAGGTGTGGCGCTGCCGCCTGCGGTTTTCGCATCCCTGCGCTTCGTCTCCGGAAATTCCTGGTGTGGCCGGACGCCGCGTCCCGTTGCGGGGCGGGGCCTAGCCCGTGGTGGCGGTGGCGGCGGGCGGCGCGTCCAGGGGCAGGCGGATGATGAATTCCGCCCCGGCTCCGGGCTCGGACTCCACGGCGAAGGCGCCCTTGTGGTTGTTGGTGACGATGAAGTAGGACACCGACAACCCGAGGCCCGTGCCGTCGCCCGGGGCCTTGGTGGTGAAGAAGGGCTCGAAGATGCGCTTGCGGTCCTCGCGCGGGATGCCGGGGCCGTTGTCGCGCACGCGGATTTCGGCGTGCCTGGCCGCAGCCCTGGTGCTGATGGTCAGGGTCGGGTGCGGGGGCGGCGGGACCATGCTGTTCATGGCCTGGGCCGCGTTCTTGAGCAGGTTGAGCATCACCTGTTCGATCTCCGTCGCCGTGCAGGGCACCGGGGGCAACTGGGGATCGAAGTCCTTGATGATCTCTATTTTCCTGAAATCGTATCGCTTCTTGAGGTCGTATTCGCTGGACGCCAGGACCAGCACGTTCTCGATCAGGGCGTGCAGGTCGCAGGGGGCGTGCTGCGACGAGCTGCGACGGCTGAAGTTCAGCATGTTGGAGACGATGGCCGCCGCGCGGCGGCCGGAGTCCGCGATGCCCGCCAGCATCCGCAGGATGCCCCGGCGTTCCATGTAGGCCCGGACGGCGCCGATGTCCGTGCCCACCTCGGCGGCGGCGTCGCGGTTGGCGGCCAGGCCGGGGTCCGTGCGGCGCTCGATGTTCTGGGCGCTCTGCAGGATGCCGCCCAGGGGGTTGTTGATCTCGTGGGCCATGCCCGCCGCCAGCCCGCCGACGCTCATCATCTTCTCGGTCTGGATCATGATCTCTTCGAGCTGGGCCCGGGTGGTCACGTCCTCGATGCGGATCACGGCGCCGCCGTCCTCGTCGTCGTGCATCGGGTAGCAGCCGATGTCGTAGTACGTGGCGTGCGATCCGCTCTGCCCGGGCAGGCGCTCCACGGTGGTCGCCCGGCGCAGGGCCAGGGTGGTGCCGATCTGCTTGCGGACCTGGACCAGCATGGGGAAGGCCTCGTACATGTCGCGGCCCTCGGCCTGCTCGGGAGGCAGGCCGCAGAGCTTGGCGGCCGTGGCGTTGACCAGCCTCAGGCGCCCGCCCCGGTCCACGGAGACCAGGGCGCTGGACAGGGAGTCCACGATGCTCTGGATGTGGGCCCGGCTGCTGCGCAGTTCTCGTTCGCGCGCGGCGATCTTGCGGGCCATGGACACGAACTCGCGTTCCATGACCTCCAGCTCGGAGAAGGTGTCCTGGCCCGAGGGGGCCTCGCGGGTGTAGTCGCCGCGCGCGGCGAGTTGCAGGGCGGCGGCGAAGTTGGACAGCGGGGCCACGATGCGGCGGTGCAGGTCGTATCGCAGGCCCGCCACCACCAGGCCGAAGAACACCGCCAGGAAGGCCAGGAAGCCCGCGATGGTCTGGGCCACGGGCAGGAAGACCGAGGCCAGCGGGGTGGACATCAGCAGCCGCCAGCCCAGCCCCGGCAGGGAGACGATGGCCCCCAGGTGGTAGCTGCCGCCCCGGCGGTAGAGCAGGGTCGTGGCCTCCTCGGCGGGCGGGGTGCGGAAGATGTCCCAGTCCCCGATGTTCGCCTGCTGGCGGACCAGGGTCTCGTTGGGATGGACCACGACGTTGCCGTAGGCGTCGGTGAGGATGATCTCCGAATCCTCGCTGCGGGGCGCGAATTCCCGCACGTGGCGGCGCAGGGCCTCCAGGCTCAGCTCGGCGACGATGGTCCCGCCGTCGGCCGTGGGGTAGGAGAGGTAGATGACCAGGGAGTCCGTATCCGGCGAGTAGGTGGGCTTGGAGAACACGCCGCCCTCGGCCTCTGTGAGCGGCAGGGGGAAGTCGATGCCGGTGAGGCCCGAGGGGTAGGCGGCGGTGATGTCTCCGGCGTCGTCGAGCAGGAACAGGCGCTCGAAGTGCGGGTAGGAGGCGTAGAAGTTGGCCAGGTGCAGCGAGGTGTGGCTTTCGCCGTGGGGCATGTCGCGGTTCAGGGCGGCGTGGCGCAGGGACTGCATGGCGTCTTCCATGTACACCTGCACGTAGCGCCCGGTGGACTGGGTCAGGCTCTGGTTGCGCTCCTGCATGACCTTGTATTGGCGCAGGGCGATGAACAGCCCCAGGACCACCACCAGCACCAGGCTCGGGGCCAGGATCATGCGCAGCAGCTTGCGGCGCAGGATGGCGGACAGGGACGGGGAGCTCATGAGGGATCGACCGTGGCGATGGTCTTGAACTCGCGACCCGTGATGGTCACGATGCTCGTGGGACGGATCACGTCGCCGTACTGATCCATGGAGAAGGCGTCGACCACGCCGGGGAAGTCCCTTATGCCCGCCAGGGCCCGGGGCAGCCCGGCCGGATCGCCGCCCGCGCGGCGCAGGCCCTCGGCCAGGAGCATGCCGCATTCGTAGCCGAAGGCCGCCGAGAAGCTGGGTTTCCAGCCGAAGCGGTCCTTGTAGCGCTTCTGGAAGTCCAGGAATTCCGGGCGGGTGTTGTCCCCGCTGTAGCTCACGGCGAAGACGATGCCCTCGGCGGCCTTGCCCCCGGCCTGGATCAGCTCGCGGGTGTAGGCCCACATGGCGCTGTAGATGGGCACGGTCATCCCGGCGTGGCGCATCTCGCGGGCCAGGGCCGCCAGGTCGCGGGCGGAGATGGCCACCTGCACGGCCTCCGGGGCCAGGGCCTGGAGCCGGTCGACCACGGTGGCCCAGCTCTGCATCTGCGAGGAGCGGATGCGGACGTCGCCCAGGACGTGGCCCCCGCCCTGGGCGAAGGCCTGGGCGAAGCTTTCGTTGAACGGGGCGGCGTAGGCCTCGTTGTCCATGTCCGTGACGCAGGCCACGCTGGCCACGTGGTCCGTGTGCAGGCAGTATTCGGCCAGGGCGCGCGACCACTGGGTGGACGTGGGGATGACGCGGAAGAAATTGTCCTCGATGCCCGAGAGCAGCTGGGTGGCCGTGGTGGGCGAGATCATGGTCACGCCCGCCTCCCGGGCCTGGGGCAGGGCGGCCACGGTCTGGCCGCTGAGCATGTGCCCGACGATGACCCGGGCCCCGGCGTCCATCAGCTCGCGGTCGGCCCGCAGGGCGTCCTGGGCGTCGATCCCGTCGTCGCGGGCGACCATCATCAGCGGCCTGCCGAGCACGCCTCCGGCGGCGTTCACGGTCTCGATGGCCAGTTGCAGGCCGTTGCGGCCCTGCACGCCGACGTCGGAGAATTTGCCTTCCAGGGGGCCGGAGAAGCCGACCACCAAAGGTTTCGGATCGCCGCAGGCGGCCGCAAGCGCCGCGAGGAGCAGGGCCGTCGCGGCCAGCAGGAACCGTGCGGGGTGGTTCTTGGCGGTCATTGCAGCCTCGTGATGCAGCCGGGAAGGTTGCGCGCCGCAGGCGCGGGACGTGTCATCCTAACAAATGCCGGGGCAATGGCAAATCCCCGCGCGGCGGGGCCGGATGGACGGAAAAAGGCCCGGCGCGGGCCGGGCCTTGCTTGGGGCCTCGTCTCGTCCTTGCGGGCGCTAGTCCAGGTCTTCCAGGGTGGAGGTGTCGCCCACGTCCTGGCCCAGCTCCTCGGCCTTCAAGATGCGGCGCATGATCTTGCCGCTGCGGGTCCGGGGCAGGGTGTTGCGGAACTCGATGGAGCGGACCACGGCCACGGGGCCCAGCTCGCGGCGCACGTGGCTCTGCAGGGCGGCGATCAGCTCGTCGCTGTTTTCGTAGTCCGCCTCCCAGCCCTCGCCCAGGATCACGAAGGCCTTGGCCACCTCGCCCTTGATCTTGTCCGGCACGCCGATCACGGCGGCCTCGGTCACGTGGCGGTGGGAGACGAAGGCGCTCTCCACCTCGGCGGTGCCGATGCGGTGCCCGGCGATGTTCATCACGTCGTCGGCCCGGCCCTGGATCCAGTAGTACCCGTCCTCGTCGCGCCGGGCCACGTCTCCGGCGAAGTACATGCCGGGGATCTTTTCCCAGTACGTCTTCCTGTAGCGCTCGGGGTCCTTGTAGATGGTGCTCATCATCGCCGGCCAGGGCCGCTTGAGCACCAGGAACCCGCCCTTGCCCGCAGGCACGGGCTGGCCCTCGCGGTCCACCACGTCGGCCTCGATGCCGGGCAGCGGCTTGTTGACCGAGCCGGGCTTGAGCAGCGAGATGGGCAGCGGGGAGATCATGAACATCCCGGTCTCGGTCTGCCACCAGGTGTCCATGATCGGGCACTCGGAGCGGCCGATATGCTTGTACAGCCAGACCCAGGCCTCGGGGTTGATGGGCTCGCCCACGCTGCCCAGCAGGCGCAGGGTGCTGAGGTCCTTCTTGCGCGGGTACTGGGTGCCGAAGCGCATCAGCATCCGGATCAGGGTCGGCGAGGTGTACAGGATGGTCACGCCGTAGCGGGCCACCACGTCCCACAGCCGGTCCGCCGCCGGATACAGCGGGTGGCCCTCGTACATCACGGTGGTGGTGCCCGCCACCAGCGGGCCGTAGACCACGTAGCTGTGCCCGGTGATCCAGCCCGTGTCCGCCGTGCACCAGAAGATGTCCGTGGGCTTGAGGTCGAAGACCCAGTTCAGCGTGCGCGAGATGCCCACCATGTAGCCGCCGTGGCTGTGCAGGATGCCCTTGGGCTTGCCCGTGGTGCCGGAGGAATACAGCAGGAACAGCGGGTCCCCGGAGTCCATGACCTCGGTGGGGCAGTTGGGCCGCTCGGGGCGCACCAGGTCGTCGTACCACAGGTCGCGCGGCTCCTGCATGTCCGTGTCCACGCTCACCCGGTGGACCACCACGCAGGTCTCCACGCATTCGGCGCACACGCCCGCCAGGGCCTCGTCCACGATGGACTTGAGGTTGATGACCCGGCCGTTGCGGTAGAAGCCGTCGGCGGTGATGACCACCTTGGCCTTGGCGTCGTTGATCCGCTCGCGCAGGACCTTGGCCGAGAAGCCGCCGTAGATCATGCTGTGCACGGCGCCGATCTTGGCCACGGCCAGCATGGCGATGGTCGTCTCGGGCAGCAGCGGCATGTACAGCACCACGCGGTCGCCCTTGCCCACGCCCAGGGTGCGCAGGGCGTTGGCGAAGCGGTTCACCTCGCGGTACAGCTCGTAGTAGGTGTACTTGCGCTGGTCGCCGGGCTCGCCTTCCCAGATCAGCGCCAGCTTGTTCTTGTTGGCGGTCTCGATGTGCCGGTCCAGGGCGTTGTAGACGATGTTGCAGCGCGCGCCGGGGAACCATTTGTAGAAGGGCGGCTCGGAGTCGTCCAGAACCTTGTCCCACTTCTTGAACCAATCCAGCTCGTGGGCCGCGTCCTCCCAATAGGCGAGGTAGTCGGCCTCGGCCCGGGCCTGGGCCTCCTCGAACTGGTGCGGGTTGAGGTTCGCCTCGATGACCATCTGCGGCAGGGGGCGGAAGACCCGCTCCTCCTGCAACAGGGCGTCTAGGGCTCCATTCTGGTCCATGGTCCGGCTCCTTGTCTCGCGCACATTTTCTGGTCTGGGCGCAAATCTACGTCATGTCCATAGTATGAGGCATACCACTATTCGGCCAAAGGGCCCTGCGCCGGGGTAAGCGGTCGCGAGGGGGCCGCGCCGGTGCGATTACAATCCGAGTATCTTCTTCAGCTCCGTGATCCTGCGGCGGCTGATGGGCAGCTCGATGCGCGTCTTGCCCTGGGTGCGCAGCATGAAGTTGCTGCCCGGCAGCGAGGCGATCTCCGTGACCATCTCCAGGTTCACCAGGTATTTGCGGTGCACGCGGAAGAACCGGTACTGGCGCAGCCGGTCCTCGAGCACCTTCAGGCGGTAGGAGGTCAAAAATTTCTGCCCGGCGGTGTGCACGTAGGAATAGTCCTCGTAGGCCTCCACGAAGATGATCTGCGTGTAGGGGATGAGGATCGTGCGGCCGTCCATGTTGATGGGCAGCTTCTCGATGTCCACGGGGCGCTGGATGTTGCCGAATTCCCAGGCCTGGGACAGGGCCTTCATGAACCTGTCCTCCTCTTCCTCGCCCAAGGGCAGCTGCAGGGTCTGCTCGTCCTCGTCGCCGAAGTCGTCGTCGTCCCCGCCCCACTGGGCGGGCGGGGGGATTTCCTTGTAGTGCGCGCGGAACTGGTTCAGGCGCGAGAGGGTCTGGGCGAAGCGCTCCTCGCCGGCGGGCCAGAGCAGGTAGTCCGTGGCGCCCAGCTCGAAGGCGGCGAAGGCCTTGGACTCGTCGGGGGCGATGAACACCAGCGCGGGCTTGTGCCTGCGCCCGGAGAGCATCTGCGCCAGCTCGAAGCCCGAGGCGTCCCCGGCCAGGTCCACGCCCAGGAAGAAGATGCCGTAGGGCACGTGCTCCAACAGCTCCAGGGCCTCGAAGGCCGACACGCCCTCGCCCAGCACGCGCACGAAATCCACCCGCGCCAGGTATTGGCGCAAGGTGGCGCGGACCTGCGGGTCCGGGTGCAGGAGTAGCGTGTTCAGATGGCGCATGGCTCGTCTCGTGGGCTCGTTGTCCGTCGTGCCGGGGCCGGGGCTCCCTTTGGAGCCTAACCCAGGAACTATCCTGAAAAATAACCCGGCGCAAGGCCCCCGGCAGGTGAGCGGCGGATCGGGCCCGGTGAACGGGGGGCCGAAGCATTAGACTTCCGCCTGCAAATGCCTTACAAGGTGCCCACGTCCCGGCCCGGCCCGGGCGAATATTCCGCGGGGAAACCCATGACCAAGCAGACCCGAATCCGCAACTTCAGCATCATCGCGCACATCGACCACGGCAAGTCCACGCTGGCGGACCGCATCCTCGAACTCACGGGGCTGGTCTCCGAGCGCGAGCGCCGCGAGCAGTACCTGGACCGCATGGAACTGGAGCGCGAACGCGGCATCACCATCAAGGCCCAGACCGTGCGCATCCCCTACAAGGCGGCGGACGGGCAGGAGTACATCCTGAACCTCATCGACACGCCCGGGCACGTGGACTTCTCCTACGAGGTCTCGCGCTCCCTGGCCGCGTGCGAGGGCGCCCTGCTGGTGGTGGACGCCACCCAGGGCGTGGAGGCCCAGACCCTGGCCAACGTCTACCTGGCCCTGGACCACAACCTGGAGATCATCCCGGTCCTGAACAAGATCGACCTGCCCAGCGCCGACCCCGACGGGGTCAAGCGCGAGATCGAGGAGATCGTGGGCCTGGACTGCAAGGACGCGGTGTGCGTCTCCGCCAAGACGGGCATGAACGTGGACCAGGTGCTCGAGGCCATCGTGGAGCGCCTGCCCGCGCCCGAAGGCGACGCCGAGGCCCCTCTCAAGGCCCTGATCTTCGACTCCTGGTACGATTCCTAC
>CAYUIN010000102.1:0-7443 GCA_964444695.1 uncultured Desulfocurvus sp. | reverse complement strand
CCTGCAGATGCTCGGCATCTCCACCCGCATCGAAAGCGCCCGCCTGGGAGACCAGGGCCTGGGCTTCGGCACCCTGGCCGACGACGTCGAGGCCCTGGCGGGCAAGATCGTCCACGATTCCACGGCCATCGCCACCCAGTCGCGCGGGCTGGCCGCCCTGGTGCACGACGCCTCCCAGCGCACCGCCGCCCTGGGCCGCGAGCAGGCCGACTCCGCCGCGCGCATCATTCAGGAAATCAAGGACGCCCTGGCCGCCCTGACGGCGCTGATGGACGACGCCCGCAACGCGGCGGGCGGCATCACCGCGCGCTCGGAGGCCATGGCCGCCAGTGTGGGCGAGGTGGTGTCCTCCCTGCAATTCCACGACATCGTCCGCCAGCAGGTGGAGCACGTGGAAGAGGCCCTGGCGGAGATGACCGGGCAGTGCGACGGCCTGGACTGCGGCCCGGTCGAGGACGAGGCGAGCCTGCCCTGCCTGCGCGACCTGGTGGGCTGGCTGGCCGACGTCTCCGAATTGCAGGTCTCGCAGCTGTCCAACGCCTCGGAACGTTTTTCCAGCGCCGTGACCGGCCTGCGCGACGGGCTGGAGGGCATCGCCGCCCAGGCCGGGGAGCTGCGGGCCGACGTGGCCTCCGTGCTGGGCACCGGCAGCGGCGGCGAGACGGTCTTCGCCCGCGTGGCGGGCAGCACGGGCAAGGTCGTCGGCGCCATGCACGATTTCATGGCCAAGGCCGAAGCCATCTCCGGGCTCATCGCCGAGGTGGCGGGCACCGTGTCCAACATGTCCGGCTTCGTCAGCGACATCGAGGAGGTCGGCTCGGAGATCGAGCTGATCGCCATCAACGCCAGCATCAAGGCCGCCCACACGGGCGACGAGGGCAAGGCCCTGGGCGTCCTGGCCCAGGCCATCCAGCGCCTGTCCGTGGAGGCCAGGGACATGACGCGCGCCGTGTCCGGCGTGCTGCTGGAAGTGGCCGAGGCCTCGCGCGAGCTGGAGGACCAGTCCCGCGACAGCCGCAAGTCCGACGTCCTGGAGCAGTATTCCGCGCGCCAGCAGGAGCTGGCCGGGGAGCTTTCGCGCCTGGACCGGGAGCTGGGCGCGCGGATGCGCGAGGTGGACCAGGGCAGCAGCGCCCTGGGCTCGGACGCGGTCTCCCTGGCCCGGTCCATCGACCTCGACCGGCGCATCTGCCCCGGCCTGGACCAGGCCGCCGTGGGCCTGCGCGAGGTGCTGGACGCCTCGCGCCGGGCCGTGCCCGTGGCCGACGACTCCGGGCGGCCCGAGCGCCTGAAGCGGATGCTCTCGCGCTACACCATGGAGGTGGAGCGCCTGGTGCACGAGGCGGCCTTCGGCGGCGGGGACGCCGGGGCCTCGGCCCTGCGCCACGAGGACGAGGGCGGGGTGGAGCTGTTCGGCGACGACGACGGCGGCGGCGGCGAGGAAGGCTGGGACAACGTGGAACTGTTCTGAACCCGGGACCGGAGACGGGCGGCGCGAGCCGCCGGGAGAGGGCATGGCGAGATACGAATTGCGCGGAGACGGCGCGTCGGGGGTGCTGGCCCTGGACGGGGAGTGCACCATCGAGCACGCCGAGGAGCTCAAGAAGGGCTTCAGCGAGGCCCTGGAGCGCTTCCGGCAGGTGGACCTGGACCTGACGGGCGTGGAACGCGCGGACCTGACCCTGTTGCAGCTGGTGCTGGCCGCCGAGGCCGAACTCGCCAGGGACGGCAGGACCCTGACCGCCGAGCTGGGCGTGCCGCCCGTGGTGGCCGACCTGGCCGCCGAGGCGGGCCTGACGCTCGGACACTACGAACGCTACTTCTGGAAAAAGGCATAACGAGGGGAAACCGATGTCTCAGACGATCATGACAGTGGACGACTCCGCCAGCGTGCGGCAGATGGTGAGCTTCACCCTGAAAAACGCCGGATACCAGGTCATCGAGGCCAGCGACGGCAAGGACGCCCTGGGCAAGCTCACGGGCCCCGTGAAGATGGTCATCACCGACCTGAACATGCCCAACATGGACGGCATCACCCTCATCAAGAACATCCGGGCCAACCCGGCCTACAAGTTCATCCCCATCATCATGCTGACCACCGAGTCCCAGGCGGCCAAGAAGCAGGACGGCAAGGCCGCCGGGGCCACGGGCTGGATCGTCAAGCCCTTCAAGCCGGAGCAATTGCTCGACGTGGTGCGCAAGGTGCTGCGCTAGGAAGGGTCCCGGCCCGTCCGGCCCCGCTGGCGGGGCGGGCTTTTTCGTCGCGCGGGAAACAGGAGGACGATCCATGTCCCAGGACGACATCAACCGCCAGGCGTTCAAGGAGGAGGCCAACGACCTCCTGGGCGAGCTGGAGTCTGCGCTCCTCGAACTCGAGGAGAACCCCGAGGATCACGAGCTCATCGACCGGGTCTTTCGGGCCATGCACACGGTCAAGGGATCGGGCGCGATGTTCGGCTTCGACGACATCGCCACCTTCACCCACGACGTGGAGACGGCCTTCGACAAGGTGCGCGGCGGGGAGATCCCCGTCACCAGGGAACTGCTCGACCTGACCCTGGCGGCGCGCGACCACATCCTGGAACTGCTGGACGACTCCGGCGGCACCAAGGCCGGGTCCGAATCCGCCCGGGCGATCATCACCGGGCTGCGGGCCATCACCGGCGCGGCCCAGGCCGCCCCCGGCCAGGCCGCCCCGGGCGCCGCGCCCGGCTCCGGCCCCGAGCCCGAGCCCGGCGAGCCCGTGACGTACCGCATCCGCGTGCGCCCGGCGCGCAACATCATGCAGTTCGGCTCCAACCCGCTGACCCTGCTGGCCGAGCTGGCGGAGATGGGCGCCTGCCAGGTGGCCGGGCACGTGGGCGAGGTGCCGCCCCTGTCCGAGCTGGAGCCCGAGGGCTGCTACCTGTGGTGGGACGTGATCCTGTCCACGGACAAGGGCGAGGACGCCATCCGCGACGTGTTCATCTTCGTGGAGGACGAGTGCGAGGTCCAGATCCAGGTCATCGACACCCTGGGCGCCCTGGAGGGCGACGCGACCTACAAGAAGCTCGGCGAAATCCTGGTGGAGCGCGGGGATATTTCCGCCGACGACCTGCGCAAGGTCCTGGGCGAGCAGCCGCGCATCGGCGACATGCTGGCCCGCTCCGGCGCCGTGTCGGAGGAGAGCGTGCAGTCCGCCCTGGCCGAGCAGAGCGCCGTGCGCCGCATGCGCAAGGACCGCGAGGAGCAGGCCACGGCGTCCAGCATCCGCGTCTCGGCGGACAAGCTGGACTACCTGGTGGACCTGGTGGGCGAGCTGGTCATCGTCCAGGCCCAGCTGACCCAGATCGTGGGCGAGCGCGGCGACCAGGACCTGACCAGCCTGGCCGAGCAGCTCGAACGCCTGTCCGACGAGCTGCGCGACTCCACGCTCTCGGTGCGCATGCTGCCCATCGGCACCACCTTCTCCAAGTTCCGCCGCCTGGTGCGCGACCTGTCCGCCGAGCTGGGCAAGCAGATCGAGCTGACCACCCGGGGCGCGGAGACCGAGCTGGACAAGACCGTCATCGAGCGCCTGAACGACCCGCTGGTGCACCTCTTGCGCAACAGCATCGACCACGGCATCGAGCTGCCGGGCATCCGCCAGGAGGCGGGCAAGAACGCCAGCGGCACCATCCTGCTCAGCGCGGAGCATTCCGGCGGCGAGGTGCTGATCACCATCCGCGACGACGGCGCGGGCATGGACCCGGCGGCCATCCGCGCCAAGGGCGTGGAGCGCGGGCTGATCGCCAAGGACGCCGAGCTTTCGGACAAGGAGGCCTTCGGGCTGATCTTCGCCCCCGGCTTCTCCACGGCCAAGCAGGTCACCAGCGTCTCCGGGCGCGGGGTGGGCATGGACGTGGTCAAGCGCGGCATCGACGCCCTGCGCGGGTCCATCGACGTGGACAGCAGGCGCGGCGAGGGCACGACCATCACCGTCCGCCTGCCGCTGACCCTGGCCATCATCGACGGGTTGCAGGTCAAGGTGGGCGGCGAGTACTACGTGATCCCGCTGTCCCTGGTGGAGGAATGCGTGGAGCTGATCCGCGACGCGCAGGCCCGGGGCCGCGAGCAGCAGGTGCTCAACCTGCGCGGCGAAATCGTGCCCTACATCCGGCTGCGCCAGTGGTTCGAGATCGCCGGGCCCGCGCCGGACATCGAGCAGATCGTGGTCACGGACGTGGCCGGCACGCGCATCGGCATCGTGGTGGACAACGTCATCGGCGAGCACCAGACGGTCATCAAGAGCCTGGGGCGCGTGTACCGCGACGTGGAGGGCATCTCCGGGGCGACCATCAAGGGCGACGGGTCCATGGCCCTGATCCTGGACGTGCCGAGGCTGGTGCGCACCGTGGCCGAGGCCCAGGGCTGAGCCGCAAGGGGGAACCGTCGCCATGCCCGAGAGCAAAGCCCCGCACGGCAAGGACAAGGCCTACAAACCCGCCGCCATGTCCGACAAGGACTTCCAGCGCCTGGCCGAGTTCATCGGCCGGGAATGCGGCATCAAGCTCCCGCCGTCCAAGAAGACCATGCTCGAGGCGCGCCTGCAAAAGCGCCTGCGGGCGCTGGGCTATTCCGGCTACCGCGAGTACGGCGAATTCCTGTTCAGCCCCCAGGGCCTGGAATCCGAACTGGGCCACCTGATCGACCAGGTGACCACCAACACCACGGATTTCTTCCGCGAACCCAAGCACTTCGAGTACCTGTTCTCCACCGTGCTGCCGCAGTGGCACTCCCGCAACAGGGGCAGGGCGCTGCGCATCTGGAGCGCGGGCTGCTCCATCGGCGCGGAGCCGTACACCCTGGCCATCGTGCTCTCCGAGTTCCAGCGCAAGGAGCCCGACTTCCGGTTCGAGATCACGGCCACGGACATCTCGCGCCAGGTGCTCAAGAAGGCCCACGGCGCCGTGTACACCATGGACCAGGCCCGGGGCGTGCCCAAGGACCTGATGCGCAAGTATTTCCTGCGCAGCAAGGACAAGTCGCGCGGGCTGGTGCGGGTCTGTCCGGAGCTGCGCGCCTCGGTGGATTTCCGCTGGCTGAACTTCATGGAGCCGTTCCGCTTCAAGGACCCTCGGGACATCATCTTCTGCCGCAACGTGATCATCTACTTCGACAAGCCCACCCAGCACGATCTCCTGTCGCGGTTCTGCCAGAACCTGCGCCCCGGCGGCCACCTGTTCATCGGCCATTCGGAAAGCCTGGCGGGCATGGCCCTGCCCCTGAACCAGGCGGCGCCCACCATCTACCGCAAGCCCGGCGAAAGGGGGATCTGATGGCTGGCCGGATCAAGGTGCTCATCGTGGACGACTCCGCCGTGGTGCGCAACACCATGGCCGAGCTCATCGGTTCGGACCCGGAACTGGAGGTGATCGGCACGGCGGGGGACCCGTTCGTGGCCGCCAAGCGCCTGGAACAGGTGGTGCCGGACGTCATCACCCTGGACGTGGAGATGCCGCGCATGGACGGGCTGACCTTCCTGAAGAAGATCATGTCCCAGCATCCCATCCCGGTGGTGATGTGCTCCACCCTCACCGAGCAGGGCTCCGAGACGCTGATGCGCGCCCTGGAATACGGCGCGGTGGACGTGATCCTCAAGCCCAAGCTGGGCACCAAGCAGTTCCTGGAGGAGTCGCGCATCCGCATCACCGACGCGGTGAAGGCCGCGGCCCGGGCCAACGTGGGGCGGCTGTCCGCCTCGCGGCTCAAGGTGCAGCCCAAGCTCTCGGCCGACGCGGTCATCTCCGGGCCCTCGCCCCGGCCCGCCAGCCTGACCACCACGGAGAAGATCGTCGCCGTGGGCGCCTCCACGGGCGGCACCGAGGCCCTGCGCGAGTTCCTGATGGCCATGCCCATGGACTGCCCGGGCATCGTCATCGTCCAGCACATGCCGGAGATGTTCACCGCCGCGTTCTCCAAGCGCCTGGACGGCCTGTGCCGGATCACGGTCAAGGAGGCGGCGGACAACGACACCGTGCTGCGCGGCCAGGCGCTCATCGCCCCGGGCAACCGGCACATGCTGCTCAAGCGCAGCGGCGCGCGCTACTACGTGGAGGTCAAGGACGGCCCGCTGGTGCGCCGCCACCGGCCCAGCGTGGACGTGCTGTTCCGCTCCGCCGCGCGCTACGGCGGGCAGAACGTGATCGGCGTGATCATGACCGGCATGGGCGACGACGGGGCCACGGGCATGAAGGAGATGAAGGACGCCGGAGCCTTCTGCATCGCCCAGGACGAGGCCAGCTGCGTGGTCTACGGCATGCCCGGCGAGGCCGTGAAGGCGGGCGGGGTGGACAAGATCATGTCCCTGGAGCGCATCGCCCCGGAGGTGGTGCGCCTGGCGGGCTGAGGCGCGCCGCGCCGCGCGCGAAAGCCCCCTGGCCCTGCGGCCCGGGGGCTTTTTCGTGCGGCCCGCCCGGCAGCCGGGCGCGGGCGGCGCGCTAGTCGGGCTTGGAATTGTGGCGGTACATGAGCACCGAGACCTGCTCGCGCACGACCATGCCTTCCTTGATCAGCCCGTCGATGAGCGGCAGGAAGGCGTCGATCTTCGCGGGTTCGTCCACGATCTCCGTGACCATGGGCAGGTCTTCGGACAGGCGCAGGATCTTGGCCGTATGCACGCGGGAGTTGGCCCCGAACCCGGCCACGCCGCGCAGCACGGTGGCCCCGGCCAGCCCGGCGCGCCGGGCCTCCTCCACGATCAGCTCGTGCAGCGGGCGGCCGCCGACCACGTCGCTTTCCCCGGTGTAGATGCGCAGCCTCTCGGCCTTGGTGGGCAGTTTCATCGTCATCGCTCCTGGGTTGCGGGTCAGGGCACGAGCTTGGCCAGGGACAGGCCCGCGATGAGCAGGCCGAGGCCGAGCAGGTTCTGGCCGCCGATGTTCACGAGGGCGTAGGCCCATTGGCCCGAGCGCAGCAGGGCCGCGCTCTCGAAGGCGTAGGTGGAGAAGGTGGTGAAGGCGCCCATGAAGCCGGTGAGCACGGCCACCCGGGCCTGCGGGCCGATGCCCGCGCGGTCCTCCATCAGCCCCCAGACCAGGCCGAAGAGCAGGCAGCCCGCCATGTTCACCACGAAGGTTCCCGCCGGGAAGGCGCCCCCGGCCAGGCGTTGGACCAGGCCCGCCAGGCCGTAGCGCGACAGCGCGCCCACGCCCCCGGCCAGGCCGAGCCAGAGCAGTTTGTCCAAGGCGATGTCCTCCCCGGAGTTTGCGGTTTGGCGCCAGGCGCGCTAGGATCGCGGGCGCACAACCCACGGAGCGACGCGGATGCCGCTGGAAACGGAACTCAAATACCTGGGCGTGGACCTGCCCGCCCTGCGCCAGAGACTACAGGCTTTGGGCGCGGATTTCCAGGCCCGGCGCATGGAGCGCAACCTGGTCTTCGACGACGCCGCGCGCAGCCTGCGCGCACGCGGGGTCCTGGTGC